>CAISRK010000439.1 GCA_903887815.1 uncultured Bacteroidales bacterium
ACACTCTTTCCCTACACGACGCTCTTCCGATCTTCATCAACAGCATCCAGCAAATCGGCCCTTACCATACTTATTTCGTCAATTACCAGCAGATCGAGGCTGCGCATGATGTTGATTTTCTCGCGGCTGAACCGCTGTGAGCGGTCGAAAGTGGTTTTTGGAGAATCAGCTGAATCCTGATCCTGTTGAGCGGGTTTCCCTGGAATATGAGGCCCGAAAGGCATCTGGAAAAATGAATGTATAGTTACTCCGCCTGCGTTTATAGCAGCAACTCCTGTTGGTGCAACCACAATCATCCGCTTTGGCGAAAGGGCCCTTAGTGTGCGCAAAAAAGTAGTCTTGCCGGTTCCCGCCTTGCCTGTGAGGAAAAGGTTTTTGTTGGTCTGTTCAACAAAGTCGAAAGCCAGCTGCAATTCGGGATTCGGGATTTCCTGAGTCATAATTCTATTCCGGACTATATTTTGGCTATATTAAAACCAAATAAGTTTATAGGCAACCTGATCTGAATTATTAATAAACCTTGCGTTCTTTGCTTTCCCTTGCACCTAAGAGGTTTAAATTATATCGCAAGGACGCAAAGAAGTTTAATTCAGAATGCATTGAATGAATTATACCCGTCCCGCTGAACAATTTATTTGGAGGTTTTTTCTTCAGGCTTTTCAGGGGAATAATAAACATTCCGCGTAAGCATATGATTCAGATTAGCAACTCCAAGTACCACGATTGCTGTAACAATGGATGTATGCTCCTGGTATTCGGCAATGCTTTTGGTATACAAGTCCCTTTCGGTATGCCATATTTCGCCATAGTTGAAATTATAGCCTTTTGTGTCCTCGGTGCCGAAGGTAGCTGTAGGAACACCTTCGACTGCAAATGAGCCGCTATCGGTTCCCCAGGCAACTTTTGGAATGGGACGTGGGTCGGATTTTTTAAGGGTGAACGGGAAATCGGGATTAATGCTGCTAAGTGGTTCGCAGATTTTCTCAAAATCATCCATCCAGGCTTCGGGTACGCTCAGGCTGTTTGCCACAGTGGGTCCGCCATCGCGGTTAAACATGTTCGAAATATTTGCCAGTTTGCCGGGGTTTCGTTTCACCCAGCTTTTCGAGCCCAGTAGCCCGAACTCTTCGCCTGCCCAAAGGCAAACCATTATCTTACGCTTCGGCTTGCCACCGGCTTTCATTATCATCCGAGCTGCCTCCATGGTGGGTGTTGATCCCGAGCCATCATCGACTCCGCCGGTTGCCACATCATAGCTATCGAGGTGACCGCTCATCATAACAATCTCATCCGGGTATTTTGTACCTGGAATTATGCCAATAACATTATAATAAGTTACCGGACCCATTTTAAAATGGTTTCGTATATCGAATTCGAGGAAAATATTCCTGCGTTCCTTTGCCATTTGCTCGATGGTGGCGTACTGATGTTCGTCGAGCTTAATATCCGGCAAATCGGGTAATTTTTCGAAAGTCATGCTGTCAACATTCTTACGGTCGTAGAGTACACGGATAGGAACCGGAGCCGACTGTATAATACCAAGTATGCCGGCAGCTTTCAATTGTTTGTAAAATAGCGCCGGTTCATCGTTAAGCTGGATCTGCTCTTTTTTCAGGAGGCTGTCGCCGGCTTTTTTGTTAAAGTCATCTATATCATGGTTTTTCTTCCGGATATCAATATTGGCGTTAATCAGCGAATCGCGCCGGTGGTTGGCTTTTTCCGAGAAATCAATCGGCCATCCGTCGCTTTTCCCTGTAATAAGAACCCATGCGCCTTTAAGGCGGCCTTTCATATGATCGAATTCCTCCTGGCTTTTCGGCTCGATAAGCACGTGGCCTGTTTGCAGACCTTTTGTCCCGGCAGTGTACGAAGGTGTGGCAAAATGAAGATCCATCCCGTTTTCGGCCAGAAGTTTCCCAAACCAGGGACCGCGGTTAAAACCTACTGGCAACGAACCGGCCGAGTCCATTTGCACCTGCATTCCCCATTCCCTGAACTGTGAAGCGGCCCAATCGGCAGCATTGTCGTAGGCATCCGAACCTATCGGCCTGCCGCCAAACCGATTGCAAAGCACATCGAGGTGGTGCATGGTCTGGTTATCGGTTTTACCGATTTCGATGATTTTTTCGACAACGTCCTTCTGGGCAAAGGTTTTGCCCGTGATCAGAAAAAAGCCAGAAAAGAAAAGTAAAATGAGAAGTTTTTGCATTGGAAAGTCCTCTTTAATAATTTGGGTTTTATAGTTTTATGAGTTGCAAATTAAAGGGTATTTTCATTGCAAATGAATTATTGATCAGGAAAACAACTTCAGGAACAATTTCAGCGTATTAACCTTTTTGCTGTATGGCGCATACCGTACCGGGATATCGAGCCAGTTGTAGCGGGTTGTGATGCCTTTTTCGGACGAAAACGTATCGAACGAATGTTTGCCGTGATAGGCGCCGGTGCCGCTGTGCCCGACGCCGCCAAAGGGCAGGCGGTGGTTGGCAAAATGTACCAGGGTGTCGTTAATGGTTCCGCCGCCAAAGGAGTGTTTCTTTATAATCCGCCGGATAAATTTACCATAGTTCGAAAAAATATACAAAGCCAGCGGTTTCTCGAAAGAGTCAATTATTCTATCAACATCCTCATCCGTTTTAAAGGGAATAATTGGCAGGATAGGACCAAAAATCTCATCCTTCATCACTTTTGTATCCAGGCCGGGGTTGTCGAGCAGTGTAGGTGAAATATACAGGTCATTTGCATCGGTTAGTCCGCCTGCAACCACTTTTTCAGGAATAATACATTCCTTCAGGGCCTGGAAGTTCTGAATATTGATAATACGGCAATAATCGGGCGACAGCTGCGGGTTTTCGCCGTACGTGTTAGTTATTTCGAGTTTGCATTTCTGTATAAAAAGTGCTTTCACTTTTTCGTGTACCAGCACATAATCGGGGGCAATGCAGGTTTGGCCGCTATTAAGGAATTTGCCCCATACCACACGTTTGGCGGCAAGTTTTATATTTGCTGTTTCGTCGATAATGCAGGGCGATTTCCCTCCCAGTTCGAGCGTGGTAGGAGTGAGGTTCACCGCCGCTGCTTTTGCAACCAGTTTACCCACCTTTTGGCTTCCTGTAAAAAAGATGTAATCCCAGTTTTGCTGAAGAAGTTCAGCGGCCACTTCGGATTCACCGTGAACAACATATACGTGGCCAGGATCAAACACGGAAGTGATGATTTCGTCAATTATCTGGCTGGTAAAAGCTGAATGCTCCGAAGGTTTGACTACTACTGTATTGCCTGCCGCCACAGCCCCGACAAGTGGAGCCAGCACCAGTTGGAAAGGATAGTTCCAGGGTGCAAGTATCAGAATAGTTCCATACGGTTCTTTATGAATCTTGCTGGTGGATGGAAAATTAACCAAAACCGGCAGCACCCTGCGTGGTTTTGCCCAGGATTTCAGTTTGCGGATCACCAGGTTGAGCTCAGCGGCTACAACACCCGTTTCCGTGAGTATGGATTCGAATTCCGGCTTACGAAAGTCGTTGTGCATGGCTGTGGCAATCTCTTTTTCGCGCCTGAGCAATTCCTGCCGGAGGCGGATCAGGCAGTCTTTCCGGAATGCGATATCCCGGGTTTTCTGGCTTTTAAAAAATGCTTTTTGTTGCTCAACTAAGGAGGGAATGTCCATCTGGTTTAACGTTGTTAATTCTATTTCCGATATTTTTAAAGTTCAAGGTCCAAAGTTAGCGTGACAAGCTAAAGTTTGGTTGTCCCTGACCCAGGAACTTTGAACAAAACTTAAGCTTCGCTTTCATGCTTTCTTAGCTGGTATTTTACTGATTCCCCTTTCGGAAATTGCCGTAATGGTAAGCGAAGGATTAACTCCCGGGTTGGCCGAAATCATGGATCCGTCGAACACATACATATTTTCGTAGCCAAACACTTTATTGTTGCTGTCAATTACCCCCTCTTCAATGGTTTTTCCCATGCAGGCACCGCCGAGTATATGCGCAGTTGAGGGAATTCCTGCAAGCAATTCATTGATCATTGTCTGGGGCTTCCCTTTAATTATGGCTGAATAGGCATGCGCAATACGATGAGCTTCGGGGATAAAAGGCGTTGGCGCTTTGCCTTTTTCGACCCGGGTTTTTATTCCGAAAATTCCTTTTTTTATCTGCAACGAACTGTCGAGGTGCTGCATGAAAAGCAGGACTGTGCTGCTTTTTGCAAAATCGCGCACAAAAAATACTTTCAGCCAGGTGAAAGGATCTTTGAATGGCAATACAAGCATTTTAAGGATTCGTATAAATGGATTTTTACCGCTTACCATGGGCGACATGGTAAGCCGCCAGAACCCGGACCCATTTCCATAACGGACAGGTTCAAGATGGCTGTTTTCATCCACTTCGAGGATAGAACCTATGGCAATCCCCTTGTGCAATTCAAGGTTTTTATCTGTGGTTGTTGTATAAATCAGGGCTTCGTTATTGGAACGGATCATGTGGCCTAATCGCGGGCTTAAACCTGGCAGGGTGGTATTCTTTAGTTTCAGCAAGAGCGGAATGGTCCCCAGAACCCCTCCGGCAAATATTACATTCGATGCCTTAATATTTTTAGTTGTTGAGAACCAGCTGGTTGACTTTTTGTAAAGAATTTCATATCCGTCCTTCCCTTTATCCCCTATCGGGACAACAGAAGTCACTTTATGTTCAGGCAGTATTGTAGTATCAAGCTGTTGGGCAAGATGCAGGTAATTTTTATCCAGTGTATTCTTCGCATTGTGGAGGCAGCCTGTCATACATGCACCGCAATGGATACAGCCGGTACGATCAGGACCTTTTCCGTTAAAATACGGATCCTCAACTTTAACATCAGGTTCACCAAAGTATATTGCGACCGTAGTTGGGGAAAAGCCGGCTGATTTATTCATTTGAGCTGCCAGTTTCTGCATGGCCAGATCACTTTCCGACAACAACGGGTTTACGGCAGCGCCCAGCATTTTCAAAGCAGTATCGTAAAAAGGGTCAAGTTCTTTTTCCCAGCCGTTCAGCCCGGCCCATGAGCCCTGTTTGAAGAAAGGCGATTTAGGTTTAGGTAAAGTATTTGCATAAACAAGTGATCCTCCGCCGACACCCACGCCACTCAAAGCGCTGATATGCCTGAGAAAGGTGAGTTTCTGAATTCCGAATAATTTTAATCCCGGCACCCAGAGCCATTTCCGCAGGTTCCAGTTGGTCTTCGGGAAGTCGGTGACAGCGAATTTTTTGCCTTTCTCGATAACCAGAACGGAATAGCCTTTTTCAGAAAGCCTGAGTGCTGACACTGAACCCCCAAAGCCGGAGCCGATAATTACATAGTCGTAAGTTTCTTTTAAATGCATACAAAACGGATTAATCGAAAGTGAAAATTGAAATTGTGAAAGATGTCGTTTGCCAAAAAGCCCTTCAAGGGTTTTAAGCCCTTGAATGGCTCAATTCCGGAACATTTTACTGGTGAAACCGCATTTGCGGTATTTAAAGTTATAAATCATTCGCCAGTGCCTGCAATTCAGGCCCAGTAACCCTGTAGATTGTCCAATCCTCAAGTGCTTTTGCTCCCAATCCTTTATAAAAACAGATTGCAGGTTCGTTCCAGTCGAGGCAGGCCCATTCGAGGCGGCCGCAATTTCTTTCAACCGCAAGCTTTGCAAGGTGCCGGAGCATGGTTTTCCCAAAACCTTTCCCGCGCATTTCAGGTTTTATATACAGGTCTTCGAGGTAAATGCCTGCCTGGCCCAGGAAGGTTGAATAGTTATGAAAAAATAAGGCGAATCCAACCGGTTTTTCTTCAAATTTTCCGATTATTACCTCAGCCATCCGCTGCCGGAACAGGGTCTGCAGTAGTTTTTCCTCGGTTGCAACCACCTGGTGGCTCAGTTTTTCGTATTCGCCCAGTTCGGTAATAAACCGGAGGATTAACTTAACGTCGGATTCTTCAGCCGGGCGGATCCTGAATTTTGAAAGGTCCGGATTTACTGATTCAATCATATAATCGGTTAATTTTCTGCCTGTGAAGGGATAGCGTAATGCAAATCTAATCAATCTATTCAATAGATTCAATCTTTTCATTCCTGTTTGACAAATTTAGCCGATATCCCTTCAATCCGTATCTTTACAGAAATTTTCGAAAACAAATGGATCAGCTTCCCCTTAAAGCCTGGCTCCCGATTACCCGCGACGAAATGCTTGCACGTGGCTGGGACGAAGTGGATGTTGTAATTATTTCGGGCGATGCCTATGTGGATCACCCGGCTTTCGGCACTGCTGTAATTGCCCGGGTTATCGAGAATGCAGGCTTTTCGGTTGCCATTGTACCACAACCCAACTGGCAGGACGATCTACGCGATTTTCGTAAATTTGGCAAACCCAGGCTTTGTTTTGCCGTGGCCGCCGGCAATATGGACAGCATGGTTAACCACTACACTGCCGGCAAACGCCTTCGTTCCGACGATGCATATACCCCCGGGGGCAAAGCCGGTTTTCGTCCCGATTATGCAACTGTTGTCTATTCAAAGATACTTAAAAAGATTTATCCGGAGGTGCCGGTCGTAATCGGGGGCATCGAAGCCAGTATGCGTCGTCTCGCACATTACGATTACTGGTCGGATACGCTTAAGCCTTCCATACTGGTTGAGAGTGGTGCAGATATATTGGTTTACGGCATGGCCGAAAAAGGAATCGTGGAGGTTTTAAAAGGATTAAGCGAAAACCCTGAACCTGCGTGGCTTACTGATATACCGCAGACCGGATTTGTAGTTCCGGAAGCAGCAGTTAAGGAATTTGAACATGCCGGGAATTCGATTTCGTTACCATCGTATACAGCCTGTTTAAATGACAGGAAGGCTTTTGGCGAAGCGTTTAAACATATTGAACAGGAAAGCAATAAAGCCAGTGCCAAACGACTGATCCAGCCTTCGGGCGATAAAGCAGTGATTATTAATCCTCCTTTCCCGCTTATGACCACAGCCGAACTGGATGCAGTTTATGCATTGCCTTTCACCCGGCTGCCGCACCCCAAATACAAAAAACGCGGTACAGTTCCTGCCTACGAAATGATACGGCACTCGGTTACCATGCACCGCGGATGTTTCGGAGGCTGTGCTTTTTGCACGCTTAGCGCCCACCAGGGGAAGTTTATTTCGAGCCGCTCGGAGAAATCCATTATAGCTGAAGTGGAGAATATTGCGAAAATGCCCGATTTCAGCGGGAATGTATCAGATCTGGGCGGTCCTTCGGCCAATATGTACCTTATGCAGGGCTTCGACCTGGATATGTGCGAAAAATGCAAACGGCCATCCTGTATTTTCCCTTCCATCTGCAATAACCTGAATACGGATCATAAACCGCTGACCAGTCTTTATAAAAAAGCAGCGGCTGTTAAAGGCATTAAAAAAATCTATGTTGGCAGCGGGATCCGGTACGATATGCTAACGGGCCGGAGTGCCGAGGATGATAAACGCTTTGGCCTGACCGATTACACGCGCAACCTTGTTAAGAATCATGTTTCGGGCCGGCTTAAAGTAGCTCCCGAACATACCAGCGATCATATTCTGAAAATCATGCGGAAACCTTCGTTTAAACTTTTTCACCAGTTTAAGCTGACCTTCGATAAACTCAACCGTGAAGAAGGGCTCCGGCAGCAGATTATTCCCTATTTTATTTCGAGCCATCCAGGCAGCGATCTCAACGATATGGCTCAGTTAGCCTGCGAAACCCGCGAACTTGGCTTCCAACTCGAACAGGTGCAGGATTTTACACCTACTCCTTTAACCCTTGCAAGCGCGATTTACTATTCGGGTATAAACCCATACACCGGCGAGCAGGTTTTTACGGCGCGGAGCCGGCAGGAAAAGGAAGACCAGCGGAGGTTTTTCTTCTGGTATAAGCAGGAAAACAGGCAATGGATAAAACAGACTCTTTCAAGAATGGGCGAGCCGGCATTGGCTGACAGGTTACTGAAAGGGAATTCACGATAATACGAAATAATCCCTAATCTGGATAGGCCAGAAAAAAATGAAAAACTCAGAACATTAAATGAAAAATGAAAAAGTCAGAGAGCCTGCTATACTTTATCATTCTGTGTTCTGTGTTTAATGTTTTTCATTCTCATTTAAATATTGTGCCAGAAAAAACATCAGTATGATAGTTTAGATACTAAGCATTTTTAACATTTTCATGTTCAGCTTTTCGTCTTTTGCTGGTTTTTAGCGATGTTGCCTTGTTGCAATCAAGGCAAATCCCGCGGTGCACACAAATGGTTCCGCCACAGCCCGGACAGCGCCATTTTTCGCGTTCCGATTCAATAAATTTCTCCAGCCCGTTATTTTTTATCTGGAAAAGGTTTTCGATAAAACTAACACGATACCGGGTCCGGTAGCGTTTATCAATGTGTTTTATGCGCTGGCACGGAAATTTAGCACATTCATAGCAGAATTTTGATTCTGTTCCTGCCAGGTGCTCACAATTCCTGATGGAGCATCTTGAGCATGATGGTCGTAGAGATTCAATCTCGCCCCAACAACCCGGGCAGGTGTTTTTATCTCTCAGGAAGGCCAGGCAGGTGGCGCAATTCATTCCACAGGGAGCAATAGGCCGGGTTTGCATTAAGTGCTATAATTAAAAAAGTAAGATAAGACCCCAGTTCCAACACCCAATCCCGATAGCCACCGGGACCAAATTCCAAGAACCCAATTCCAATCGCTAAATCAAAAATCACAAATCAAAAATCACAAATCATTTCCTCTCCTTGTCGCCCCTTCACCATTTTAGAGACGATAATCCTGATAAGGAAGATCACTTCCCCGGAATAATCATCACCGGGCATGGGCTGTGTTTAATAACACCCGAACTTACACTCCCAATAAATGCCCTGTACAGGAAACCGTGGTTATGAGCCCCCATTATAATAAGATCGGCCTTGTACCCTGTGGCTTTTTCAATAATTGTTTCAATTACCGGGCCTTTTGCAAGTTCAAAGTCAGCTTTTAAACCGCGCTGGTGCAGGTATTCGGTAATTGCCGACAGATCCATCCTGATCCGCTCAAGTTCAGCTTCGTTTTCGACCGGTATTACAGGCGGTACGATTTCGTTCCCGATATATGCCGGAATCGGGGCTTCCACGTGAAGAATATGGATGTGGCTCTTAAAAGCGGAACTGAAAGAGGCTGCATAGTCGACAGCAACTGTCGAAAGATCCGAAAGATCAACGGCAACTAATATCTTATCCATTTATCTGAATTTTGAAGTAAGATGAAGTGTTCTGCAAATATACCTAATAATAAGGCTGAATGCAAGTTAACGGCAAATTATAATTGAGGGAAGGAGATTTTCGCTGGCCGGCGAAACTGGGATGTGCATTTAATGCACCTGAAAATAACCCTGGATTTCAGTCTCAGAAATCAAATTTCATACCTGTAGTGAACCCAAGCGAAAGTTCATCGGTGGGCTGGTTATCCTTTACGATCAGTGGCTTGAAATACCATCGGCTGGTAGGGGCAAATGAAATACTTAAGCGTTTGATTATTTGATAATTAAAATCTATTCCGGTAACAAAATTGATATTATAGTCGTTGTATTGAGGTTTATCGGTATTCACGCTGTTAATCTGGGTGTTTTGCTGCCCTTTGATCGATTGAGTTGTGGACCCGATCAGGTCGGGGTTATTGAGTTGTATGCCAAAGCCTGCTCCGGCATTCAGCCAGCTTGAGAATTTACCTGTGTGGAAAAGACGCCTGCCCAAACCCAGGTTATAGGTAATGTATTGATGCTTTTCGGTTCCCTGGTATTCCGATTCCACGTTCGAAAACGAATAACCAAGCGTATCGATGCCTCCGTTCGGCCCTGGGGCAGTAACAGGGGTTTTGACATCGTAATTCATATCAAACTTAAACTGGTCTTCGTTGTAGGCCATACCCAGGCTGGTATTGTACCGCACTTTTTCCTTGTTGTAGCTGGCTGTAAGGTCGACATTATGAAATACCGTATTGTCAGTGCCGTTGTAAACATTTTCGGGCAGGTAATTCATGGCAAGGGCAAAGTAATTCTTATTCTTCCCGGTCTTGGGTTCGTCAGGAGTATAGTATTTAACGGCAGGATTGCCGGTGGAAGTTACGGGCACATTGGCCGGAGGAACGATCCTTGGACCGGTATTGATATTATAATTCTCGGCCACTACTTCAGCAGGTTCATTTACAGCAGCGATTTCTGCTACTGGAGCATTGGAGGGAGCTATTGCTTCGGGTATTTCGGCTGCAGCAATTGAATTATTATCCTGCGGCATAAGCGCAGGCTGTAATCCGGCTGTTGCATCTTTCTCAGTTACTAAAGGAGTATTTCCTGATACAAAAGCCTTACTCCCGGTTGGCTTATTAGTATATACCTGCTTGTTGTTTTTTGTTTTGACTGCCTGTGCAATAGAGTTATTGGGCTGCTCAGCAGGAATAGAAGCTTGGTTCACAATCCCCGGGCTAAATGATGCCGTTTTAGTTGGAACCTGGGTTTGATTGGGTTCGATGATCCTCGATACTGTGAAAAACAATAATAAGCCTGCAGCTGCTGAAAGTGCAATACGCATGCCGGTTCTATAATACGCTATCCGGTTGAGCCTGAAAAGAATACTGTTCCATGTTGATGGATCGGGCGAACGAAGCGGAAGCTCCCCGAGTTTTTCTTGCAAGGCAGCATTTGCGTCAATCATATCAAGTTTAGCCGAAAGGCTGTTCCACAAACCCGGGTCAGGGGAATGTGATGGCAGCTGTTCGTTCAGCCTGTTTTTGATTGGGTTTGTGCGTTCGTTCATGATTAATCCATCATTGCTGACAAGCGGTTTTTAAGCATCTTTTTTGCGTGATGCAGCTGCGATTTTGAGGTCCCTGCCGATATGCCAAGCATGGCAGCAGTTTCTTCGTGTGTATAACCTTCAACTTCGGTGAGCAGGAAAACGGTTCTGTACCCGTCAGGCAGCGAGAGAATCACTTTTTCGAGATATTCGCTGTTCAGCGTGTCGGGAATCAGTATCATTTCATCACTTTTTGCCTCATCCATATCGGCGAAAGCCAGGTTACGGTTTTTCGAAAGCAGCCGGAGCGAAGTGCGCACAACAATGGTTTTGATCCATGCCCCCAGGGTCGAATCGAACCTGTACTGCCCTATATCGCGGAATACCTGAATAAAGGCATCCTGTAGGGCATCGTGGGCATCGTCGCGGTTGTTGACAATGCGGTAAGCAATGGTGAACATAGCATCGCAATACTTGTAGTAGAGGTCGCGTTGGGCAATACGGTCGTTGCGGGTGCATCCATGCACTAGTTCCCGCTCAACATCACTTTTGCCGGTGATAAGTCGTACAACGTTCCTCAAAACAGTATTGGTTTAGCCTTTCACAAAAGTAATACTTAATTTGTTAATCCGGCCACTTTTACTACTGCTTCGCTTTCTTCAGCTTTCTGTTTATAAAGGGAAGAGGGCAAGCGAAATGGTTGCATTGGTTTGTTTTTTTATATTGTTGGCTGGTTTTTAAAATGCATACAACCGAACAAAACGCAAGGAGGATCCCGGTGTATTGCCATAGTGGTTCCGGGTTCCCGGAGTTCAAAAAAGTTTATTAATTTTCTCAGTGTTTCTCTATGAACTCGGTTCCCGTGGTAAAACAACTTACCCTAAAACAGACTGTAAGTCAGGCCTGCAGTCACCTGCTGGTTCCACCAGGTACTTGTTGCTTTTTCGGGGTTGCCTTCGACTACTTCATAGGTATACATATCCTTATCGAAACGGAATTCGCCATTAAAAGCTAGGCTGAGCCTGAGTTTCTCCGAAAGATAAAAATAGGCATTGAGCTGTGGGCCGGTATAGGTGTAAAAACTATTTTGAAGATTCACTTTTTCGTTGCTCGTTTTGCCATCCATTTCTTTGTCCCATCCGGTGAGCAGCCACCATTTGAATGTGATCCATGTTCGCGAATTGGGATAGTAGCCAAATCCATAATCGGCGGTAAGTTTTGCTGATGGCAGCGACCTGAGATAATAGGTTGTTTCAGTCGTACTGCCCAATGCTTTTTCGCTTTCAAGCTGACTCTGGATCCCGACTCCGATTTTTAAAGAAGAGGATTCTTGCCATGCCAGGTTTACCGGTTTTTCACAGTCCATCCCGGCTACAATAAACAAACCCCCGTTATTCTGCCGGTATGTATATTCATCCTGGTTTGCTGCAGGTACTATGTATTGACTGATTGTATTTTTATTCTGGTATCCGTAATTTGCCTCCAGGCCCGAAAACCAACGTTTCCCGCTATTCCTGAAGGGATTATTGGCAAAATCCCAGTTGTCATTCAGCGAAGTGAAATAGGCAGCATCAGCAATGCCGGCAATATTGTTTTTCTGTAAAAATGCATCTATAGCTGTTATTTCGGCTATCTTTCTTAATCTGTTATCAAAGAATCGTTTGTATTTTAACAATGTTATTTCCCGGGCAAGAGCAAGTACCTGCTCATCCGAAGCAGGCTTTTTTGTGCGATTTAATTTCTGCAAATCTTCGAGTATGAACATGGCAAGCCTTGCATCCTGGACCTGCTCGATCCGGCCTTTTCCAATGAGTAAACCTCCGGCAAAATTCAATGCCAGGTCTTTGCGACCTGATTTTCCCTTAGTTGTAATTGTATCGGCATTTAATGTTTCAATTTGGGTGTAAAGTCCGTTGTATCTGCCCGATAAGGTGCCATTTACTTCAAAATACTGCTGTTTTTCATTATAAAACCTGTTTATGCCCACAAGGCTTAAACCTTCATCATTACTGAAGGAACTTGATTTATCAGGCCCATTATTATCCTGTTTGTGTTTATAGGACGACGATCCTATACCGGCATCAAAAGAAATATGCTGCTCTTGTTGCGTTTGAAGTGTATTTTTATATCTAGAATAATTAGCTCCTGCCCCTGAGTTGAGCGAAAAATTCCTTGCCGAAGAATTCGGAGTGTTTTTAAACGGGTATGCCAGAAACCCGCTATTGAACTGCAAGTTTAAATCCAGAATCTGGTACAGGTAATCCGGATTTTTATAGTCGGAAAGTTTAAACCCGGCGCTCTGTGCATTTGCTGTTTTTACAGAAAATAAGATAAAAGCAATAAGCACACATTGAATAGGGAACTTGTTTTTCATAATTTGAAATCAGTATGGTATTAAACTTTTAGTATACTCAGATTTGGTCGATCGGGAAGTCTGCAGGCCATGAATTTATATAAGGGTCAAATATGCGACAATAACGTTGCACTTAGCCATTTATTTTAACAGATTTTATGATTCATTCACCGATCACAAAACCGATTTTGCATATTTCAGCCGCTTTTAGAATTGGGGTAATGAATAAAATTCCATCTTTGTTATATTAATTTCTCACTTCAATTTTACAGATCAAAAAATCGGAACCAAACTTAACCCCACAAATTATGAGAAAAATTAACCAAACTGGTTTTTACAGCACGATGACGGCATTGATAATAGCCCTTATCCTGTCAGCTTCCGTTGGCGCTTTTGCTCAAAAAGCAAAGGCCGATAAAACAAATAAAAATGAGGTCAAGGCTAAACCCCAAAAAGAGGTAAAGAAAGAGCCCCAAAAGCATGTTAAAAAAGAGACTAAAAAGGATAAAAAGGAGGCCGATAAAAAGGAAGTCATTTCCGACACGCTGAAATCATCCAATTTTGGCGGGTTAAAATGGCGTTCAATAGGTCCTGCTTATACTTCGGGCCGTATTGCCGATTTTGCTGTTAATCCTGCCAACCACAACGAATGGTTTGTAGCAGCTGCTTCGGGTCATGTGTGGAAAACATCCAACAACGGAACCACCTTTGATCCTGTTTTCGACGGGCAGAAGTCGTATTCGATAGGCGTGGTGGTGATTGACCCCACTAACTCCAACGTGGTTTGGGTTGGAACCGGCGAAAATAACCACCAGCGCGCACTTGGTTATGGCGACGGTGTTTACAAAAGTCTCGACGGCGGCAAATCATGGAAAAACATGGGCCTTAAAGATTCAAGGCAAATTGGCAAGATCGCAATCAACCCTAAAAATTCCGATATCGTTTTCGTCGCAGCCGAAGGTTCTGTATGGGGCCCAGGTGGCGACCGCGGCCTTTACAAATCGGTCGATGGCGGTAAGAACTGGAAGAAAGTGCTCGAAATCAGCGAAAATACCGGTGTAAACAATGTGCTTATTGATCCGCGCAATCCCGATATTATGTATGCCAGCAGCGAACAACGACGCAGGCACGTTTTCACAAAAATAGGCGGAGGACCCGAAACGGCCATTTACAAATCAACTGATGGCGGCGAAACCTGGGATAAACTTAAAAGCGGGCTTCCGGGTGCCGAAATGGGCGGAATCGGAATGGCCATTTCACCGGTTAATCCTGATTGCGTCTTTGCCATTATTGAGGCAGCCGACGATGCAAGTGGGTTTTATCGCAGCACCGACCGCGGTGTAACCTGGCAGAAAATGAGCGGTCACTCGGCCCAGGGACAGTATTACAACGAAATTTACTGCGACCCGAAAGATGTGGATAAAGTATATTCGGCCGAAACTGTTTCGCAGGTTACCGAGGACGGAGGAAAAACCTGGCGTGCAGTCGGCAATAACAAACGCCACGTTGATGATCATGCTTTCTGGATCGATCCTGACGATACCCGCCATATATTTATAGGCGGCGATGGCGGAATGTACGAATCTTTCGACGGAGGTAAAGAGTATATCTTCAAATCAAATCTTCCGGTTACCCAGTTTTACAGGGTGCAGGTCGATAATTCACTTCCTTTTTACTATGTATACGGCGGAACCCAGGACAACAACAGCATGGGCGGACCTTCGCGTAACCTGAGCGGAACCGGAGTGCTGAGCGACGAATGGTTCCCGACTAACGGGGGCGACGGTTTCTGGTCGCAGATCGACCCGGTTGACCCCAACATAGTGTATGCTGAATCGCAGTATGGCGGAATGGTCCGATACGACCGCAAGAGCCAGGAAGCCCTCGACATCAGGCCCGAGCCGCGTAAGGATGAACTTACCTACCGCTGGAACTGGAATACACCACTTATCCTTAGCCCGCATTCGCATACACGGCTGTATTGCGCTGCCAACAAGGTTTTCCGCAGCGACGACCGCGGCAATACATGGCAGGTAATCAGCGATGACCTTACAGCGCAGATTGATCGCAATACCTGGCCGGTTATGGGTAAATTCTGGAGTTATGATGCAGTTGCCAAAGATGTTTCTACATCACTATACGGTACTATTGTTTCGATGGACGAATCACCGGTAAAAGAGGACCTTCTCTATATCGGAACTGACGACGGGCTGATACAGGCTACACTGGATGCAGGCAAAACCTGGACCAAAACCGATAAATTCCCGGGCCTTCCGGAAAACACTTTTGTGAGCGACCTTATGGCATCGCGTTTCGACGAAAATGTGGTTTTTGCTTCGTTCGACAATATACTGCGCGACGATTTCAATCCCTATCTTTACAAAAGCAGCGATAAAGGGAAAACCTGGACTTCAATAGCAGGTAATCTGCCCAAGAACGAAACCGTTCACAGCATTCAGCAGGATTTTGTAAATCCTGATCTTTTGTTTGTGGGTACTGAGTTCAGTTTCTATTTCAGCAACGATGGCGGAAAAATATGGGTACAACTCAAGAGCGGAATGCCGTCGATCCCGGTTCGCGATATCGCTATACAGAAACGGGAGAGCGACCTAGCGATAGCAACCTTCGGGCGTGGTTTCTATATCATGGACGATTATTCGCCATTGCGCACGGTTAATAAAGCGCTTCTTGAAAAAGATGCCTGCATATTCCCTATCAAGGATGCACTGATGTATATCCCGACGGATTCGAAATACGGGCAGGGTTCAACTGTTTATGTAGCTAAAAATCCTGATTTTGGTGCTGTCATTACCTACTACCTGAAAGAAGCGCCCAAAACGCTAAAGGATATGCGTCACGAAAGCGAAGCAAAACTATTCGAAAAAAGCGAACGCATTCCTCAGCCAACAGATAAGGACCTGCGGGCCGAGCGTGAAGAAATACCTGCTTACCTCACTTTCATTATTACGGATGAAACCGGGAACGAAATATGCCGCATTAACAAGGCGCCTTCAACCGGAATAAACCGCATAAACTGGGATCTGCGTTACCGCGATCTTGCACCGGTTGACGGGAAAGAAAAATATGACCCTTTTGCTGCTTCGAACAGCGGGATTCCTGTAATGCCGGGCAAATACAAAGTCAGCCTTACAATGACGGTGCGCGATAGCGTGAAACAACTGGCCGGCCCTGTCGAATTTAATGCCGTAGCATTAAATAATTCCACTTTACCAGCTCCTGATAAGGCAGCTGTTTCAGTATTTCAGAAAAAAGTGGCAGAACTCACCCGTGTAATGCGTGGCACCGACCAGTATGCCGAAGAATTGCTTAGCCGCACCTATGCTTTGCAGGATGCGTTAAATGCTGTTCCGGGGGCAAACGCCGATTTACGTAGCCGTATCAGCAAAGTTTCGGAACAGCTTGAAGATGTGAAACTCAAATTTAACAACAACAGCAGTCGCCCGAGCGATGAGGAAAATCCACCGGCACCGGTTACTTTGTACAACCGTTTGTCAAAAATGGCCTATGCCCACTGGGGATCGACCGGTGCGCCGACTCAGATGCAGAAGGATGCCTACGATATACTGATGGCCGAATTTCCTCCGGTTTACGACCAGGTCAAACGCATTGGCGAAACCGACCTCCCGGCTCTTGAAAAAGAAGTCGAAAAACTTGGTGCTCCCGCAACACCGGGAAGACTGCCGGTCTGGAAAAAGTAACATCCTGTTTTGAGTGGCTTGACACAATTTTATAATAGAAAAGGGGACCGGTTTCGGATCCCCTTTTTGTTTTAAAGCTATTGAGTTTTTGGAAGACCGGAGCTTTGATTTAAGAATTAAGAATAACGATTTAAGATTTATGAAGTATTTTGATGTAAAGAGCTATATCTCTCAGACTCCAGAAATCTAGGATCGTCAACTTAGTGAAACGGTCTAACGAACGAAGTGAGTAATCCTTGTTCGGTATTCAAAGATGCATTTTGTCAGTTAAAATATCGGTGTTACCGGAAATACATCCGGCTGCCCGAAATCCCTCTGCGGTGGAGGTATACCCCTGATTCAAGAAAATTATTTTCTATAAGCTGGGCTATACCGGATTCATAATCAACGGGTTCCAGCAGAAGGTATCCTTCACTGGTGTCGCATTCAACCTGGTTCTTTATTTCTTCGATCAGCTTCTGATAGGTGGTTTCGAATCGTTTAGCCAGGAGCTGGTACTTATTAGCGGATCTGTTATCATTTTCACCGGACAGTTCAAATCCAAGTTTGAGTAATTGACTGATAAAGTTATTATCTGCCGGGTTTGCTTTCGCACTGAATTTGTTCCAGGATAAATAGTGAAACCCGGTTTTGAGTAAAGCAAGGAAAGCCAGTATTGGGAACAGCCCTTTCCGGGCAGCTTCGTCCCAATAATAAAACTCCAGCTCCGAAGTAGCAGCTTCCCAGTTAATGTTTTTAGCTGTTAATATGCCGATTTTTATTGCATTGCTTTCAACCAAAAAACAACAGGTTTCGGGTTTGTTGAGGTTGAAAAACCAGTCCTGTTGCTGCTCATAGCTGAGATCCTCCTTTGGCGCCATAACCGGGTCAAGGTCGCTGGACTGAAGTTTCTGAAGCACAAAACCAGTTTCTTCAATTCGCAGGCGGGATAATATAATCCCGTATTTACTTATTTTCACAACAGAAAAATTTAGAAAGTACTTGCAGGCAGAATAGCCTTTAATGCGGCAAAATTAGCAAAAGAATGCTGATAACTTATATATGATTTCTATTGCGCAGGAATAAAAACCGGAAACAACCAAAACCTGTGATCGATTTCAAAAAAATCCCCATTTTCCCCTTGTCTCGTTGTACCTGTTCCTGGTAAAACTGGAAAAATCAACCGGCCAGCGAATTAACAATTCCCTGCATTTCATTTGTAAGGCTTACAAATTGCTGAACACTAAGCTGTTCGGCCCTTTTGCCGGCGAATTCACCATTGTAATCACCCATTGGTTTCAATGCATTGTGAAGTGTTTTCCTGCGTTGGTTGAAGGCTGTTTTTACAACCTGTAAATAGAATTTTTCATCGCAGCCCAAATCGGTGGTATTATTCCTCTGCAGGCGGATTACTGCCGATTGCACCTTTGGAGGAGGTACAAAAACCGAGGGATCAACGGTAAACAGGTATTCAATATCGTACCAGGCCTGAAGCAGTACGCTCAGAATTCCATAATCCTTTTTTCCCGGAGGCGCAGCAATGCGCACCGCCACTTCTTTTTGTATCATCCCCACTGCTTCATTTACACGGTCGTGGTTTTCGAGGATACGGAAAAAAATCTGGCTCGAAATATTATAGGGAAAATTGCCGATAACGGAAAACTGTCCATCAAAAAGCCCCGAGAGGCTCATTCGCAGGAAATCGGTTTCGATAAGATCGTCACCAAGCTGAGGATAGTGATTGCGGAGGTAGGCAGCTGACTCGCGGTCAATTTCTACCGCTACAAGTTTGTCGAAATTCTGTTTTAGCAGGTATTTGGTCAGCACACCGGTTCCCGGTCCAACTTCAAGTACTTGTTTAGTAGCAGGGGAAAGGCTTCCGGCTATTTTAGCCGCAATATTTTCGTCTTTCAGAAAATGCTGGCCAAGGTGTTTTTTTGCTCTTACTTCGTACAATTGTGGGGTTGGGGATTGGGGATTTGCGATTTGGAATTTGGGATTTGGTCCCGAGGGCTATCGGGATTGGGACTTTATTAGTTCACATAATCATTCCTCAGTGCCCTGAAGCGCTTACGGGCATCAACTACATAGAGGCTTCCAGGGAATTGTGTAAGAATTTTTTCATAAAGCTGCATGGCTTTTCCTTTATCGTTCAGCTGGTTTTCATACAGGCCGGCCAGGTTAAACATGGAGTCGTCAGCCAGCAGGTCGTAAGGATATTTTTCAATAATCTCGTTATACAATGCAGCAGCTGTTTCGAACTTGCCATTCTTGGTGTTTATTTCCGCTTTCTTGAACAACACGTTATCATCAATGGAATGCATAGGGTATTTGGCAATTATCGAATCAAGCACTGTAAGGGCATCGTTGTCGAGGTTACGGAATTCGAGCAGGTCGGCTTTGGCATACATGCACAAAGGCTCGGTAAGACTGTCTTCTTCAATGTTGTCGCTTATTGTAAGCGAAAGGTCAAGTGCGTCGTTGGCAATCAGTTTCGATGTGGCCGCTTTCAGTATATCAAGTTGGGCCCGGGCCCATTCGAACTCGCAGATATAAAACGAAAGTTTGGCATTACGAAATTTAGCTTCATGACCCAGGGGCTCGTTTTTAAAGCTTTTTTCCACCTGTGAATAAAGTAAAGTAGCTTCCCACTGGTCGCCGGAAAAAAGATAAATATCGGCAAGCTCAAGTTTGCACTGTGCCTGTTCGGGGAGGAGAACATTCGGAATGCTTATAGCCTGCAGCAACAAATCAATAGCCTGGTCGGTTTCGGCAAGGTAAAAGGCCTGCAAATGCGCGAGGTTAAGGATCAAAGGGATGGTAAAAGCTGTTTTGCCCAGCTCATTCAACAGTTTCTCATAATCTTCTTTCATCAGCAGAAGCTGGCTTTTGTCGCTGGAATAGGTGTTTTTATATAGCCTGAATTCGGTGTTTATCAGTTCAATACGGCTGCGCATAACCAATTCGTTGTCAGCATTTTTCCTGATGATATATTTATACCCGTCGATTGCTGCAGCTAAACTTTCGTTGCTTACACACAAGGCAGCCAGGTCGAAAATCCGCTGCCCGTTTTCGCCATACCTACGGTCGAGCGCTTTGGCCTGGATGAGTGCAAATGGGAAATCCTTTTGCTGTATCGAATGCCAGAGCAGGAGTTCGTTATACAGAATTTCGTCAGGTTTTTCCTGCGATTTTTTAAGCAGTACCGAACGGTATGTGTCGTTTTTCGAATTATCAACATCGTCGCTGAGCCATGCCTGAAGCCGGTTTTGAACCATACTCATCTGTTCGGGAGTCGATTTGAGCAGATTTACATATTCATCAATCATCAGTTCCGTGCTTCCCAGGGTTTCATACGTGTAGGCAAGTTCAAAAGCAAATGCCGCCGGATCCTTCAGAAGTTCTCTTCCCCGAAGGTAAGTGCGGATCATATAATCTGTTTCCCTGCGGTTGCTGAATGCATTGGTCAGGTTATAAATCTGCATTTTATCGGCCTTCAGGTCTTTGAGGCAGTTCTCGTAAATTTTCCGGCCTTTGGCAATATCGCCCTGTGCAATATTGAGGTACCCGAGGTCAACCTGGAATCGGGGATCCTCGGGATTTAATTTCTGTTGCTTTTTAATAACCTTTTCTGCCTTGTCGTACTCTTTTAGTTCAAGTAGCGTATTAACGTAATAAATATAATTAAACTGGCTTGGATTCTGGTTGAAAAGCGGTTCGAATGTTGCCAGGGCTTTATCCAGTTCACGGTTGTTATAATACTGGGCTCCAAGCTGTTCCTGTGTCTGTTGCGCAAAAACCCTCACAGGGCTTACTGTTAGCAGCAAACCTGTAAGCGTAAACAGAACTAGGAATATTCGCTTCATAACTGCAATCAGATAGTTGGTGAGAGTATAACAGGGCAGAGGGATTTTTGATTTGCGATTTACGATTTCGGATTCAGGGGAATTGCTTTCCAACTTCATTCTTTCCTGAGCATGAAGTGCGAAATCGCACATCCGACATCCGAAATTATTACTTAATCCATTCAAACCCGGTATAAGGCACAAGCGCTTTCGGGATCCTGATTCCTTCGGGTGTCTGGTTGTTTTCGAGCAAGGCAGCCACTATGCGCGGCAGGGCCAGTGCACTTCCGTTTAAGGTATGTGCAAAGCGGGTTTTGCCTGTGCTGTCTTTAAAACGCAGTTTCATGCGGTTAGCCTGGAACGATTCGAAATTGGAAACCGAGCTAACTTCGAGCCAGCGTTTCTGTGCTGCCGAAAACACTTCGAAATCGTAGGTGAGTGCCGAGGTAAAACTCATATCCCCGCCACAAAGACGGAGTACCCTGAAAGGTAATTCAAGCTTGCGAACCAGCCCTGCAACGTGCTCGCGCATATCTTCGAGTGCTGCGTACGAATGGTCAGGATGCTGAATCTGGACGATTTCAACTTTATCGAACTGGTGGAGGCGGTTCAGTCCGCGTACATCTTTCCCGTAAGAACCGGCTTCGCGACGGAAACACTGCGAGTATGCAACGTTTTTAATTGGGAAATCAGTTTCTTTCAACAGAAGGTCACGGTAAATATTCGTTACCGGCACTTCAGCCGTCGGAATCATGTAAAAATTATCCAGGTCGGCATGGTACATCTGGCTGTCTTTATCGGGCAACTGGCCGGTAGCATAGGCTGAAGCCTCATTCACCATAAGTGGCGGCTGTATTTCGAGGTAACCGGCGTTAACGCCTTCGTTTACAAAGAAATTGATCAATGCGCGTTGCAGCCGTGCACCTTGTCCTTTATAAACCGGGAAACCGGCACCGGTAAGTTTTACACCCAGCTCAAAATCGATAATATCGTATTTCGAAGTCAGTTCCCAGTGAGGCACGGCGTCTTCGCCCAGTATGGGCATTTCGCCTTCGCTGTAAATGGTTACATTATGCTCGGGCAGATGTCCCTGAGGTGTTTCAGGATGTGGCAGGTTTGGCAGGGTAACCAGGAGGTCATTTTGTTCCTTTTGAAGGGCATCGAGTTTTTCACTTATTTCGCGTGCTGCAACTTTAAGTTCGGCCGAACGCTCTTTCAAAGCGTTGGCTTCCTGCTGGCGGCCTTCTTTGAACATTACGCCTACTTCGCGGGCTATCTGGTTCGATTCGGCCAGGTTGTCGTCGAGTAATTTCTGGGTTTCGCGCCTTTTCAGGTCGGCATCGAGTATTTTCCGGATGGTTTCGCGAGCATCAAACCGTTTAATGGTGAGGCGTTCAATAACAAGTTCGGCGTTGTCGCGCAAAAGTGATAATTCGAGCATTTCTTTAAAATTTAAGTTTGCAGGGTATGGTGCTAGTAGGTTATTCTATCTGGAATTGACGTTTCTGGTTTCTGGCTCCAGGTCAATTTGAAACGGGAACCTTGTCTTTATGGTATATTCCGGGTACAAAAATAAAAAATCTCCTGACTTGAACGATCAGGAGACTTCATATAAGTGAGATGAACGACAGAGTAAACTGCCAAAACGCTTATTCGCCCTGAATAGGATGAACCGAAACGTATGATTTGTCGTTCGCGCGTTTCTTGAATTGAACCAAACCATCGCATAAAGCGAAAATGGTATGATCTTTACCAAGACCTACATTGAGACCTGGGTTGTGAACTGTTCCACGCTGCCTGATTATGATGTTACCGGCCTGGGCGAATTGTCCGCCATAGATTTTCACACCAAGACGCTTGCTGTGGGATTCGCGTCCGTTTTGTGAACTACCGGCACCTTTTTTGTGAGCCATATCTTATAAATATTATGAGTTACACTTAAAAATTATGCGTTTATCGCTTCGATTTTAACCTGGGTCAGATCCTGGCGGTGGCCACTTTCTTTCTGGTATCCTTTACGGCGTTTCTTCTTGAAGATTTTTACCTTATCACCACGCAGGTGAGCAACAATGGTTGCCGATACCTTTGCGCCTTCAACCAATGGAGTACCAATGGTTACAGTGCCTTCGTTATCTAAAAGCAATACTTCGCTGAATTCAACTTGCGAACCTGCTTCACCTTTGAGGCGGTTCACATAAAACTTCTGGTCTTTTGCAACTTTAAACTGCTGCCCGGCTATATCTACGATCGCGTACATTTTCAACAATTATGTTTTTCTCCGTTAAAATGGAGTGCAAAATTACATCTTTTTTAATACGAAACAACATGTACATCAAAATTTTACAACTTTTTTTCTGAAACAATATAATACAGGTAAAAATGAGTTTAAAAGCAAACATAATGGATGGCAATAGTATTTTAATCAAAAAATGGCCCGTTGTCCACCCTATTTTAAAAGTGATCAATCGGATTGGAAGGTGAATGTAATATTTTCGGTTCCCCATTCCTGCTGTGAGTATTGTCCTTTTACAAAAAACCCCAATTTCCGGTCATTATTAATTAGTATTGCATAACCTTTTAATTTTCAAATTGCCGAATTTTCATATCATTTTCCATTGTAATTTTATCCCAACAAAAATACAGCTTATGCAAAGCGTTCAGAATTTCGAAATCTACTGTGCAGGAAAATTTATCAATACAGCCAAAACGCTCAGAGTTTGTAATCCTTTTAATGGCAGCCTGG
>CAISRK010000440.1 GCA_903887815.1 uncultured Bacteroidales bacterium
CCAGGTGTTTCCATGCTTTTTGAGTTGGTATTTTTTTTAAACAAACAAAATAGCCAGGGTTGCTCCCCTGACTACTTGTTGTAATCAGTGGGACACTTACGCTGCTTGTTGTTCGGTTTTAATTGGCTGAGATGGTTGAAGCATCTGGGCGAATTTATCTATAATCTGTTGAACCGTCAACTGTTGTTCGATTTCTTTTGGCTTCTGGGGTTCTTTAGCACTGTTGGCGTTCGAAAGAGCAGCCTTCGTATTTTCTACGATCTGCTTACTCGATTCACGCACGATTTCGTCAATGGTGGGACCAAATGCGGCGGATACACCACCGGATACTGCTCCCATACCTGCACAGCTTATTATGGCTGCTTTGGACAGGAGGAGGGCTCCAGTCCATGAGTTTGTAGCGAAGAGGAGGGATGCGCCCGCTCCTAAAAATGCTCCTTCGAGGCTTGCTTTTCCAATTTTTAACCAATCCATGATAGTTTCCTTTCGTTTGGGTTTATGAATGATAATGGTTTGTTATAAATATCTCTATATAAACTTGAAAAGTAACTTAAGGAAATCTCGAAAAAAAGGATAAAAAAGCAGTGAAATAGTTTCCATTTCGAATAATCAATAGAGATATTATATTAATATATCAGTCTTTTAGGATTATTACCTTCAGCAAACATAAGAATTTGCTGATGAAAATAATTCACCGAAGAACAGATTGATAAGTAACCCAAAAAACCACTTGTGAGTCCCCTCTCATAAGTGGTTTTTTCGTTTCTAAACTATCTCAGTACAGAAAGGGGGTGGATATTGAAATGGTACAAACTCGACCCGGAAGGTTTCAATCCCAAGGTTTTTGGGCTTCATAGGATTGATGAAATACAATGTACTAAAGGATATGGCGTGGGCGAAATCAGGTTATTTACCCGGAAAGGTTGGGAAGCCTTCGCTGAACGGCTTGACTATAATCCTATTACAATGAAACGAATCAGATTATCCCAATGGTGGATATTTGCGGCTAAGGGGGTGTTTGAATCTGGACACCATAATTTATAGTTATCAAAAACTAAAAAGGAGATTACCCGAATGGCTTACACACCGGAACTGACTGACTCAGGTTCTGCCACACTTCGCAGAATTGCCTGGTCACTCGGAAAACCCATGACGCAGACGATCAATGCGATCTTTGAGTACCTGCCGAAATTCTTTGACAAAAATGAAGTTTGCCGGTGCTGCAAAGACACAACCAGATGCAATACATGTAAATTTGAAACAATCGAAAGAAAGGTAAGTAATTGAAAACGAGCTACTATTTCTCAAATCGAATACAAGACTCAGGTTTAAATCTGGTCGGCATATCCAATACCTACCCTCACAAAATAATCTGGTTACAGGAAATTCGCATTTACAAACCACTATGTCCGGGATGGAAATTGGTACACCAGTATAAGGATGGCATGATTACGCTGGATGAATATGCGTACCTGTACCATGAAGAAATCCTGAGTCAGCTTGATCCATCAAAGGTTTATGCAGACCTGGGCGAGGATGCCATATTGCTCTGTTGGGAATAGCCCGGCGTGTTCTGTCATCGACGTATTGTGGCGAAGTGGCTGCTAGATAATCTTCATATCAAAG
>CAISRK010000441.1 GCA_903887815.1 uncultured Bacteroidales bacterium
AGGCGAAGGCGCGGCAACACACTCAGCACCACATAAGGCGTACAAAAGGTGATATGTGCCAGGATAACTGTAGTGTAGCCCTGCGAAATACGTAAACTAACAAAAAGCAGGAACAGCGATATGGCTGTGATGATGTCCGGATTCAGAATGGGAATGGTATTCAGCAACTTAACCGCTCTTTGCGGGCCCGGTTGCAGGTTGTAAATACCAATGGCTGCCATTGTCCCGAGCAGGGTTGATGCAAAAGCGGCAACCAAACCGATAATCAGTGTATTCCATAATGCCGCCGTAAGCGAATGGTGCACTCCGCCCTGGAAGATGGATGCGTATAATTTCAGCGAAAAGCCAGTCCAGTTACCCAGAACTTTGGCTTCGGTAAAAGAGAAAATAATGATAATAAGGATTGGGGCATAAAGCATGATTAACAAAAGACCCAGGTAAGATGATGATAATATTCTTCTTGTCATATCAATCCTCCTTCTTCCACAGTTTGTGAACTCCCTGAGCTGTTAAACAGTGAGGTCAGCCCGATAAGCAGAAGCATTACCAACGACAGAGCTGCCCCGTAATTCCACATTCCGTTGTAAATATTCTCCTGCAATGTTGTCCCGAATAGCTTGATATTATTAATAGTCAGCAGTTCCGCAATAGCGAAGGTTGAAATAACCGGCATAAAAACCATAATAATTCCGCTCGAAATACCGGGAACTGACAGCGGAAGAGTTGTTTTTAGAAAAACCTGGCGCGGATTTGCTCCCAGGTCCTGGGAAGCTTCAATCAGGCTCTGATCGGTTTTCTGAAGGACGTTGTAAATCGGGTAAATCATAAACGGCAGAAAATTATAAACCATTCCGAAAATAAGAGCGCCCTCACCCAGCGGCAGATGCAGAAAATCAAACAACGCCACGGTAGCCAGTGTACGGATAAGGAAGTTAATCCACATCGGAAGTATAAACAGTATTACAAGCAACTTTGCCCGTTTCGACTCCATACGGCTTAATAAATAAGCTGCCGGATACCCTAGTACCAGACACAAGAAGGTTGTAATCATCGCAATACCTATTGAGAAGATAAAAGTATTAAGTGCCTCGGGCTGCATCCAGAATTTACGAAAATTGGCAAATGAAAATTCTCCTTCGTTGTTGCTGAAGGCAAACCATACAATAAGTATCATTGGAATCACCACAAAAATCACAAGGAAGAGGACATAGGGTATAGTCCAGTTCCGCCTACGGCCCATAAAGGATAAAATTTTTCGCTGCACGTTTTCCTGTATTTAGTTTTCCTTGATGCGTATTGACTGAGCCGGGAAACTTATTCCTACACGGTCGCCATCATCCCATATATCATTGGTATCAACGAATACACGTTCATTTCCTTCGGTAAGGATGGTAAGATGATAGTGGTTACCCTTATACAGGATGAAATTCACCACACCTCTCAGCATGCCGTCCTCTTCGTCATCGTGTAACTGTACATCCTGGAAATCAACCTCAACGTTCACTTTGCTGCCGTTTTCAAATTTCCCGGCAGTTTGAATCTTAAAGTTTTCTCCCAGGAAACGCACATGTGCTTTATCGACTATGCTTCCTTCGAATGAATTAAAATGCTGTTCCTTTTTCATCACCTGGATATCAAAAGGCTTAACACGCAGTCCCACAGTCCGCCCTGCCTCGAAACAATGATAATCCTGGATCATAAACTCGTAACCTTCGGGAGTTGTAACCATCATTTCATAATGGACTCCCTTGAAAATACTTGAGGTAACCTTTCCGCTGAACTGTGCCTTATCCGATAACTCGAAAATGTAAAGATCTTCGGGGCGTATAACCACATCAACATGCTCGTTCGGGGCAAAACCCTTGTCGACACATTCGAACTGATGACCGGCAAATTCAACAAGGCAATCGCGTAGCATCACCCCGTTAAGAATATTGCTTTCGCCAATAAAATCGGCTACAAAAGAGTTGGCAGGTTCGTTATAAATCGCTGTTGGCGTTCCTATCTGTTGTATTTCACCTTCCCGCATTACTACGATGGTATCGCTCAGGGTAAGTGCTTCCTCCTGGTCGTGTGTTACGTAAAGAAAACTGATTCCCAGCTTTTTATGCATGGCTTTTATTTCCATCTGCATGTCCTTCCGCATTTTCAGATCGAGGGCTGCCAGGGGTTCGTCGAGCAGCAAAACCTCAGGCCGGTTTACAATTGCACGCGCGATAGCCACACGCTGCTGCTGACCTCCCGATAGGGAATCCACGTCGCGTTCCTCGTAGTTAGTCATGGTCACAATTTTAAGTACAGCCATCACGCGTTTTTTAATCTCTTCGGAAGGCAGCTTTTTTAATTGCAGCCCGAAAGCAATATTGTTAAACACATTCAGGTGCGGGAAAAGGGCATATTTCTGAAAAACAGTATTCACGGGCCGGAGATGAGGGGGAGTTTGAGTCATATCCTGCCCGGCAATTGTAATTTTGCCTTCCGAAGCTTTCAGAAATCCCCCGATTAACCGCAATAAGGTTGTTTTCCCACATCCCGATGGCCCGAGAATGGTTACGAACTCCCCTTTCTTAATGTGCAGGTTAATGTCTTCAAGAACGGATTTACCTCCGAAAGCATGCGATAAATGCTCGATAGTGATAACATTCTGATAAGTTTTGTGCTGCATGAGTAATTAAAATAAGCAGTAGATCTGGTAAAATTGCGATTAAGATCATTTAAACGCTAATGTTTGTCAAAAATAACTAATTC
>CAISRK010000442.1 GCA_903887815.1 uncultured Bacteroidales bacterium
CGGCTTTTTAATTCAAAACACTGAATTATAAGCCATTATGACGCATAAAATATTCAAGACCTGCCATTATGGCGCTTTATTGGCTCAAAAATGGGACATTTACTTGCTGGCATAAAAATTGAAAAGCTCATATCACAATCAATAATAATTATCTAACAAAATTGTTTAACAAAAATTAAAAGGAGAATATACCATGAACACACTTCAATTTGCATTCCGCCCGTTTTTACCTTCGTTGTTCAACGAGGTTATTGAACGCCAGTCAACCGAAACCGAAGTAACTTACAAACCTGCAGCCAATGTTCGCGAGGACGAAAAAGAATATACACTCGAACTGGCTTTGCCGGGTTTCGTAAAAGAAGAGATCACTATCAAATTCGAAGACGAAGTACTTACAATCACCGCAGGCCGTCAACCAAAGGAAGATGAAAAGGGGCCAAAGTACACCTGGAACGAATTCGGGTACAAGAGCCGCTACGAGCGCTCGTTCCAACTTCCGGAAACCGTTGATGCCGAAAACATCAGCGCGAAATTCGAAAACGGAATACTGAACGTGATACTTCCCAAAAAAGAAGTTCAGCCGGCAGCAATCAAGGAAATTAAAATTGCCTGACCCGGTTTAAGTAAATTTCAAATAAAGAGCAGTCCGAAAGGGCTGCTTTTTCTTTTCCCGCCAGGTCCGACTTACTGGGTAAAACCTTTATGGAAAAGATTTACGGGTAATTCTGAGTTATTGATTTCGCATGATCAATTGCATTCTCCTTATCGCTGGTGTAATCAGATATTCATTTTTTCGCATCTTTGTCAGCAAATTAAAACAGGGCTTCCGGCAAAAAACATATTCCGTTTTCACCCAAGCCTGAATCCTAACCCCCAACACCTTTCTGCCGCATGGTAAAACAAAACTTCCGCGCACATCTTTCCATGCTGGGAGCTACCGTGCTGTTCGGTGCCAACTACTGGATTGCCAAAGGGCTTATGCCAGATCACCTTTTGCCGATGCAGATCATTTTCCTGCGTGTTCTGGGCACTTTCGTAATTGCATGGCTCATACAGGTAAGCATCAAAGAGCTGAGGGTAATAAAAATCGACCGTGCCGATTACCCGCGCCTTATTTTGAGCAGTTTACTGGGAGTTGCAGTGAACCAGATGATGTTTTTTACAGGTCTGAACCACACCACCCCGGTTGATGCCGCCATTATTAATTCGGCCAGCCCAATACTGGTGCTAGTATTTGCAGCCTGGGTACTTAAGGAAAGGATCAGTTCTTCGAGGCTTTACGGAATAATGCTTGGACTGGCAGGAGCATTGATGCTAATCCTTTTCGGCAACCCGATCTCACCGGGGTTGGGGCACTTCACAGGAAATTTGTTTATAGCAGGTAATACTGCCTGCTGGGGCTTGTATCTTGTAGTTTCGAAACCCCTGATGGTAAAATACAACCCGCTTGTAATGATGAAGTGGATTTTTATGATCGGATTTGTTGCAGTATTTCCTTTTACCATCAAACAAAGCCTTGAGATCAGGTTCAGCACGTTTGATACTTATACCTGGTTTGCAATACTCTACATTATTTTTTGCACCACTTTCCTGGCCTATTTCTTTGTTACCTATTCCCTCAAACGGCTATCGTCATCCGTGGTGGCTTATTACACCTACCTGCAACCGGTGCTGGTGGCAGTTATGGGGATATTGTTATTTGCCGAAAAAATTTCGTGGGTAAAGATTGGTAGCGCAATACTGGTATTCACCGGAATATATTTTGTGACAAAAAAAAACAAAAGGCTGAGTGGAAAGATGTGGGGATTTGAGGATGTGGGGATTTGAGGATTTGAGGATTAAGGAATTAAGTGGAAATCAGCCAAACACATAATACCCCTGAAAATCTCAGACCTGAAACCCTGAAACTCTTCCTAAAACATATGCCGGAACGGCAGTAAAAACCATCCAAGCGCTTTTTCAATTTTAGGACGGCGCATCCAGCTTACATGGTCGAATTCGAGGCAGTTGAGCATTGTTTCTTCCACATGGCGTTTCACTTCTTCGGCAATTCCTTTGTGTGTGCCAAATAACATTACCTCATGCTGGTAGCGGAAACTCCGGTAGTCGATATTGGGAGAACCTATGCCGAATATCTCATTATCGATAAGCAAAAGCTTGGCATGCAAATTATTCAGAGTATAAAACGAAAGGCTAATATTGTTTGAGTAATAGTACCCATAATATTTGCTGCTAAGCAAATCAATTGCCCTTACATCGGAATGGCGGGGAAGCAGAATTTTAACTTTTACACCCCGCTGTGCCGCATCAGCAAGGCATTTACGCATTTTGTGCCCAGGCAGGAAGTAAGGTGTTTCGATAATGATCTCCTTCTTTGCCTTGTTGATAAGGCGTTCCAGTTTAGTCTTCAAACGCTGCCGGTATATCGATGGCATATCTTCAACCAGCTCAAACTGGTCGATAAATTTTGATTTCTTGAATGTAAACTTGTTAAAAATGTACTTCCTGTAAATTCTGAAACTTTCGAGAAACGATCGTTTGAACATCAGAGTAATTCCCCCGGTAAGCCTGATCATCGATTCGCGCCACAGAAGTGAATAACCGGTGATGTTCGCGGAGCCCATATAGCTGATGTTGTCGTCGATCAGCAGGAATTTGCGGTGGTTGCGCCTGTGATTTTTGGTGAAAAAATCGAAGGTATAGATGATCTTCCTGAAAAAACGAACTTCTCCCCCTTTAGCGGAAAGCTCGCTGAAAAAATCCTCCTTGTACGAAACGCCCCATGAATCGAGCAGCAATTTCACATGAACGCCCCGTGTAGCTGCTTTCGTTAAAGCTTCGCGAAAGAGGAGACCGGTTTCGTCGTTTCCGAATTTATACATCTCGAGATAAATGTACCGCTCAGCCTGCTCCATATCATGCAGCATGGCTTCATAAAACCGGGGTGGTTCGCTGTATAGCCTGTGGCTGGTTATGGCTGGTGCCGGGCGGTTCATCGTTTCGACAGAATTTTCTATTCAAATGTATGGATTTTATTGAGAAGATTACATATGTGGTCATTTATACATCAGGTTCTGCCAGAGTTTGAGGCCGGGATTAAATAGCGGACGAGAATTTAAGCCAAGGCATCCGCAGCCAGCTAAAGACCTTAAGCAGAACTTTAACCTTTCTGCACCATTTTCCGATCCAGGTTTGCAAGGCGATAATGAACCTGAAATCCGGATACAGAGATACTATTAATCGTGAGCCCGGCTGCTTCAACTAACAAACATTGTATCTTTGTTCATTCAAAAAAGGACTATGATTAAATCGATGACAGGCTTCGGCAAAACTACAGTCAATCCAGGTGGACGGACTGTAAATATTGAAATCCGCACACTGAACAGCAAACAACTTGATGTAAATACGCGTATTCCTGCATTATACCGTGACAAGGAAGCGGAAATACGGGCCGAATTAAACCGGGTTCTCGAACGTGGAAAAATCGATTTCATGATTACTGTCGACAGCGATTCGGATTCAGGTGAATTCAGCATAAACCGTCCTTTGGCCAAACAAATCTATAACGAAATAAACCAACTTGCCCTCGAATTAGGCGAAACCACCGGACCTGATATTTTGTCCACCATAATCAAAATGCCCGATGTGCTTAAAGCAGGCCGCGAAGCGCCTGACGAAAACGAATGGCTGCTTGTAAAAAATGCAGTTACCGAAGCGTTGGTTCTGACTGATGTGTTCCGTGCTGCCGAAGGTGAATTGCTGGGTAAAGATATGAGTTCCCGCATACAGCTGATCCTTGACCTGCTGCTGAAAGTGGAACCCCTCGAAAGCCAAAGGATTACTAACCTGCGGGAGCGTTTCCAGCGCAACCAGGACGAGTTCCTTGAAAAAACTACCAAGGTTGAGAAATTTGATGAAAACCGATTCGAACAGGAAATATTCTGGTACCTCGAAAAACTGGATATCACCGAGGAAAAATTGCGCCTGCGCAAACATTGCGCTTATTTCCTCGATACTCTTACATCTTCCGATTCGAACGGCCGCAAATTAGGATTCATTACCCAGGAGATCGGGCGCGAAATCAATACACTGGGGTCGAAAGCATACAATGCCGAAATACAGATGATTGTGGTGCAGATGAAGGATGAACTGGAAAAGATAAAGGAACAGGTGAGTAATGTTTTATAAAGAGATGCTTAGGCTGATTGTTGATAGGTTGATGGGTCTGAAGCAAAGATGTGTGTTATAAATCACTAAATTAATAATCCTATTGGACTCTGCTGTACATAAAATGATCATCGTTTCCGCACCTTCAGGAGCAGGGAAAACCACTATTGTGAGGCATTTGTTGCAGAAGTTTCCGCAACTCAGTTTTTCGGTTTCGGCAACCAGCCGTAAAATCCGTGAAGGGGAAAAAGATGGCAGGGAGTATTACTTTGTGTCATCGGATGAGTTCCGCTTACTGATCAGCAATGAGAAACTGCTCGAATGGCAGGAAGTGTACTCCGGAAGTTATTATGGCACAATGATTTCGGAAGTAAAGAGAATAAACGATGCCGGGCAATTCCCTGTTTTCGACGTGGATGTGGTTGGAGGGCTGAATATTAAAAAAATGTATGGCAGCGACTCACTGGCCCTGTTCATAAAGCCGCCTTCGTTCGAAATACTCGAAGCCCGCTTACGTGCCAGGGCTACCGACAGCGAAGAGAGCCTTCAGAACCGCCTTAGCAAAGCAAAATGGGAACTTACATTCGAACAGGGATTTGACAAAGTTATAGTTAATAATACCCTTGAAACTGCATTTGAACAGGCTGAAAAGCTTGTAAGCGATTTTCTTGGTATACGTACCTAAACAACTTGTAAGATGAAAAAAACCGGGCTCCTGTTCGGATCATTTAATCCTATACATACCGGGCATCTGATAATTGCCGGTTATATGTATGAGTTCAGCGACCTGGATGAATTGTGGTTTGTTGTTTCGCCGCTCAACCCGCTGAAAGAACAGAAAAACCTGCTTGCCGACCATCACCGCCTTGAGATGGTGAACCTTGCCATTGAGGACGACAGCCGTTTTAAGTCGTGCAATATTGAATTTAAACTGCCGAAACCTTCCTACACCATTCATACCCTGACTTACCTGCAGGACAAATACCCTGATCGCGAATTTGTGATTATTTCGGGGACTGATATATTTCCGACTTTCCATAAATGGAAAAACTGGGAAACCCTGCTCGACTTCTATAAGTTCTATGTTTATCCCCGCCCGGGCTCACAGGATCATGAACTCACGCGAAATCCCTCCGTAACTGTTTTCGAGGCTCCCATGGTTGAAATATCATCCAGTTTTATACGCGAAGCCATCCGCCAGGGCAAAAACATGTCGTACTATATCCCTGAAAAAGCTTATAAGTACCTGAAGGAGATGCATTTTTACGAGAAATGACCTTTGCCGACTCCGGACTAAATTTCTTTTCTTATTCTCAATTCCGAAAACAGGCACAGTGCATTTTTAAATGCATATTCCAATTTTAATGCATTCGGACCCCGTATATAAAACTTATTTAAATAATTGTTGTTTAGGTATATTATATTATTTTTGTGACGTCACGTTCAGCTGACCCACTACACATCCTTTAGAAAAATAATATCCATTAAAATCGCAAACATGAAAATCAGAATTCTGATGCTTGCTACAGTTATGTTGGCAGGTGTGCTTAAAACCTTAGCACAGGATCTTCCTGTTCATCCAAGTATAACCGGGGTTGGAAAGTTCCTGGGCGAAACAAGGCCGCTGCGTGACATTCCTGAAATGACCCAGAAGGAAATCCTGATACAAAAAGCAAAAGCTTTTGCCAACCGGTTCAATACTGAATTCGAAAAGCCAAAACATTCGTCTTCAAACAAATCCGCATCACAGGGTCCTGATAATGTATGGCAAAAAACGATGGGGAAAGCACCATCCACTGTTCCATCGGTAGTATTCGAAGGACAGTCGTCACCCTATTTTCCTCCCGATTGTAATGGAACAGCTGGGCCAAATCATTTTATGCAAACGGTTAATTGTACCTACGAAATTTATGATAAAGCAGGAAATAAGGTAGCCGGTCCTACCAATATGAACCAGTTGTTTAACGGGGTTCCGGGAGCAAACTATAATGACGGCGACCCTATCATTTTATACGACGACCAGGCCGACAGGTGGTTTGCAGCCGAATTTTCAATCACCGGATCAAACGACCTTATGCTTATGGCAGTTTCCACAACCAATGATCCTACAGGAACCTGGTTTGCATATTCATTTGATGTTGCCGACATGCCCGACTATATGAAATTCAGTGTCTGGCAGGATGGTTATTATATGGGTGATAATAACGGCAGCGGTAAAGATATGTATGTTTTTGAACGTTCGAAGATGCTTATCGGAGATCCTGCACCACAAATGGTTGGTTTCGATAATCCATGGAGACCAAATACCGGCAGCGTTGCCATGGTTCCACCGGTTGACAACGACGGACCTTATGCTCCTGCCGGCGAACCGGGTATTTTTATTACTTCGGCCGATGGTGCATTAAATGGCGGCAACGACCAGTTATGGATTTATCAGCTGGAGGTTAACTGGGCTGACTTAGCCTCATCCAGTTTCATCAGGCAACAGCAAATTGATGTTGCGCCTTTCGACGGCAATTTCGGCGCCGGCTGGAATAATATTTCACAACCCGGAACTACCCAGAAATTGTGTGCCCTTACTCAAATCGTAATGAATGTTCCTCAGTACAGGAATTTTGGCAGCTACGAATCAATAGTTTGCTGCCATACCGTTGATGTTGACAATACCGATCATGCAGGTGTGCGTTGGTACGAATTGCGCAGGACCCCGCCAGCAACAACATGGGAAATCCGCCAGCAAGGCACGTATGCTCCTGATGAAAGCTCCCGCTGGTGCGGAAGTATAATGATGAATGGTCAAAATCAAATCGGGCTCGGATACTCAGTATCAAGTTCAACGGTTTATCCCAGTATCCGTTATACCGGCCAAACCTCAGCAGAATATGCCAATCATACTGGTGTTCTTGATTTGCCCGAAGGCGTTATACTTGAAGGAAATGCATCACAAACCGGCTATAACCGCTGGGGCGATTATGCCCAGTTATCGGTTGACCCTGCTGATGACGGCACTTTCTGGTTTACAACCGAGTATTCCTCCGGTGGCAGAAAAACGAAAGTTGCTTCATTCCTGGTGGGACCCATTTTGCCAACAGCCGACTTTATCGCAGATAACACTTTCCCCTGCAGACTAAATTCAACCGTAGCCTTTACAAGCCAGGTTACAGGCAGCCCTACACAATATGCATGGGCATTTACGCCTTCAACAGTAACTTATTCCGGTGGGACTGATAGTACTTCTACAGCTCCTGTTGTAATTTTCAATCAGCTTGGAACGTATTCCGTTTCCCTAACTGTTTCGACCGCTGCCGGCAGCAAAACGACAACCAAAGACAATTATATACATGTGAATGCTGCAAATTCTGATTTCACAGCAAATGCAAATATGGTTGTTATAAATAACTTGGTCACCCTAAGCGATGCTTCAACCTGCGAGGTTACATCCTGGCATTGGGATTTTGGAGCCGGGGCTATTCCTGCAACAGCCAATACGCAAGGACCTCACGCCGTTTCATACACAACAACAGGTTTGAAAACGGTTACTCTTACTGTAAATGGAAATGCCACCGATACGAAAACAGATTTTATTAATGTTATTGAGCCCGCTATCACAATGTCGGAAGCTACGGTTTCAACCTGCGGCGCCACCTTCTTCGATCCGGGTGGAGCATCGGGAAATTACGGAAATGATGAGAATTACAGCATGTTATTTATACCAGGGATTACCGGGAGTAAGTTACA
>CAISRK010000443.1 GCA_903887815.1 uncultured Bacteroidales bacterium
ATTGAAATAATTCAAAATTCATATTTCATAACAATAACCCCATCAACCTATCAACCCATCAACCTATCAACCTTTTTTACCACGGCGGCACGGAGAGCACTAAGGAACACTGAGAATTTGATAATGCGATAATGTATTAATGTGATAATGTGCTGATTATTGGTAGTCATGAATCAATGCAATGATAAAAGCACGAAATAAGTCCATTGTTAAGTGTCATTCAACCTATCAACCCATCAACAATTTTTACCACAGAGGCACGGCTTACACCTAGGAGCACGGAGGAATTTGATTTGAGAATTAAGAAGTACAAGCAATTGTCCATTATCAACTGTCCATTATCAATTCCCCTCAACCTATCAACCCATCAACCCATTGTCCATTGTCCATAATCACATCCCATAGCCCCCGCTAATGACTAAATATAAAAAAGCGGCGACGGCAATTACTGAGAGTACAATTCCCATTACCAATCCTGTGCGTGCTATTTTTCTTTTGCCCGATTTTGATCCCAATACCCCGAACACAATAGCCGCAACTGAAAATGGAATAATTAAAAATGAACCGCCAGCTATTAAGAATACTATACTGAGTATTGCTGATATCAGCGAGATATACGCATAAGTTGCTCCCTTTTTGTCCTTGCCTGCATCAATATCCTGATTGTTGCCTGTAGCGGGATCAGGGGTTTGAGCACGTTTTTTATACCCTGTGTCTACAACCGGCTTATTGTTTTGACGGTTTGCAAGCGGGTAGAATTTATATTCACGGACTACGGGTTCAGCGGAAAGTGAAGCGGTTAAACGGTCCTGGTTATCAGGAGTGAGCATCAATAGCGGCTTTGCAGAAATAAAATTTTTAAACTCTTTCGGCTGATTTGAGTCGGGCAGGCTTAGAACATCCGTTTTATTTTCACTGAAACTAAGCGGCATATTCCCCGAACCGGGAAGCGGGAGCGTTTTCTTTTTTAAGTATGGTTTCCGCGCATGTGTATGGAAATCAAACTCATTTTGATTAAACGAAGAATAATACGGGTAATCCGAAACCTGTCTGCCTGAAGTACATGCAGTTATAGCCAGGTATAGCAGGTAAAGTGTAACTGCTTTTTGAAAATAGTTGCTTGCTTTTTTCATGTTTCAGTGTATTGGATGAAAAGAAAGGGAGTTATAAGCTAATAAATCAGGTCTGTCAATGGAAACGAAGAATGCAAAACTATTGAAGAACAAATATAAGCAATAGATTAAAAAATTGTACACCCACCCCTGACTCTGAATTCTTCGGTTTGGTGACGTCCGAAAAACAATGTATGTCGTTCAGAGAATTCGGGAGTTTGAAAATTCAGAAATTTGAGGATTTGATAATAAAGTGGCGGACCAAGTCCCTGGTCCTAATTTTGGACTTTGAACGTTGTCCGCCTCAGGCGGATTGCATTTTTAATTACTTCAATCCCTGAAATCCTGAACCGAGCGAAGCGAGCTCAGCGAAGCTAAACCCTGAACCGAGCGCAGCGAGCTCAGCGAAGCTAAACTCTGAAACAAAAAAATAAACCACGGAGGCACGGAGAGCACTGAGGGACACTGAGGGATTGGATTTGAAAATTCGGGAATTTGAAAATTTGAAAATGACGTAACACTACCACTAACTGATAACTCATAACTATCGACCCATCAACCCATTGTCCATTGTCAACTGTCCATTGTCAATTGTCCCGTGCGCCAGGCAAGTGAGGGTTTCACTCCCAGGCACGTGCACCTGCAGTGAAACCCTCACTAAGCGCCGCCTCCCATCAACCCATCAACCTATCAACTCATCAACCCCATTGTCAACTGTCAACTGTCAATTGTCAATACCCATCAACCCATCAACCCCATCGTCAATTATCCATTGTCAATTGTCAATTAAATTTTTTCCAAAATTCATTCCTTTAAGTACATTTGCGACTGCCTCTTTACCACACCCATTATAATCCTTTTACAATGAAACATTTAATACCTGCCTTACTGCTAGCCCTTGTGTCGCTGGTTTCGTACGCACAGAATAAACCTGAGAAAGTTTTCTGGAGCGAGAATTTTGCTTCAGGCAAAATGCCTTCCGGCTGGGAATCGGTTGCACTTAACGACAGCAGCTCAAGCTGGTTTTTCACCGACCAGCCTTTCCCCGGTTCCTACGGCCGCAACTACCAGGCCCCTCCTATCGCATCGGCAAGCAGGGGATATCATATGCAGATCGCACCCGGGGTCAGGGTCGGGAAGAACATAAAGAAATGGAAGAAAGCCGGCGTACGCCCTAACGCCTATATACAGACCTCCCCTATCGATTGCTCGGGCAAGAGTTCGGTTGTGCTCAACTTCCAGCAGAATTTCTTCTGGGGCGAATGGGAAGTAGCCGAAACAAAATCGGGCCTTATCGTGGCAGTCAGCAACAACAATAAGGACTGGACCGAATACGATGTTCATAATAATGTGCCTCCTACCGAAGACTGCCCCAACCCTATGAACGTGGAATTGAATATTACAGGTGTGGCTGCCGGACAAAAAACCGTTTACCTGCGTTTCTGGTGGAAAAACATGTTCCAGTGGTACTGGATGGTTGACGATATTACGCTTTCCGAAGCCTTCGACGCCGATGTACAGGCGTTTGACCTGGTTTCGCATTCGATTGAAGGAAATACATTCGGCAAACGGGATTCACTGGTTTACAGGGTTGTTAACCTGGGTTCCATGCCTGTAACCGGCAATATTGATTGCTACCTGCAGATCGATCAGCGGCCATTGATGAAAACCACCATCCCGGCTTCTGCTGCAAGTTCATTCGGCATTATCGATACGGCCAGGGTTGTTTTCCCCGGGCTCGATCTCACCGATATTGGAATCCATAAACTGAAGTTTTATACAAGCCAGGGAGCGGATCTTCGCCGGTCGAACGATACACTCAGCTTCGAGCTCTATTCAAAAGCCTGCGAACTGGGCGAGATAACCGCATTTAACCCAGGCAACAGCGAATACACCATCAGCTGCAACAAGGCGCAATTCAAGGTACAGGTACTGCGTAACGATATGTTCCGCATATGGATGGCCTACGACGGGCAGTTTACCAACCCCGCCGGTGAGGATATTATTATCCATACTCCTGCTGACAAAGTTGAAAACACATGGAGCGACGAAGGCAGTTATTACCTGGTTAAAACTTCCGGGTTTGCACTGCGCGCATATAAAAATCCAATCCGCTTTGCCCTGTACCATGGAGATAACGCAAGCCCTGTATGGGAAGAAACACGCGGAATAACCTATGGCAAGCAAACGGTGCAGTACCTGAAAAGAGGAGAAACGGAACAGTTCTTTGGCGGTGGCATGCAGAACGGCCGCTTCTCGCACCGCGACAAGACCATTAAAATGACCATCGATTACAACTGGGAGGACGGCGGAAACCCCAACCCTGCCACCTTCTATATGAGCAGCAAGGGCTATGGCGCCGTGCGCAATACCTATGCCACGGGTGAGTACTCATTCCGCGATACTATACAGCTTTCGCAGGATGAAAGCCGTTTCGACTGCTACTATTTTGTAGGTTCATCGCTGAAGGAAAGTCTCGGGAGTTACACCGATTTAACAGGCAAACCTTTCCTTATGCCCGAATGGGCCCTGGGCATGGGCGATGCCAACTGCTATAACCGCGGCGCGAAATCGGGCAAGACCAACGGCTCTACATCCACGGGTTTCGAGGGACTTACACCCAGCGTAATCAGCCTTATTGCCGACAAGTATATCGAAAACAAGATGCCCGGCGGTTGGATACTGCCCAACGACGGCTATGGCTGCGGCTATACCGATCTGGGAATGGTAGTAACCGAGCTTCACAAACGCGGCTTTTATACGGGTCTGTGGACCGAAAACGGGGTTGAGAAAATGGCGCGCGAAGTGGGCGAATATGGCACTCGGGTAGCCAAACTTGACGTAGCCTGGGTGGGACCGGGATTCAAATTCGCGATCGACGGGGCAAAGACTGCCTACGATGGCATAGAGAACAACTGCGACGGCCGCGGCTTTATATGGATGGTGTGCGGTTGGACCGGCTCGCAGCGCAACGCGGTATTATGGACCGGCGACCAGTCGGGAAGCTGGAACTATATCAAATGGCATATTCCTACACTGATCGGTTCAGGATTATCGGCACAGAACTGCGCCACGGGTGATGTGGATGGTATATTCGGCGGTAGCGATTCGACCTATACCCGCGACCTGCAGTGGAAATGCTTTACACCTGTATTTATGTGCATGTCGGGCTGGGCAAGCAATAATAAAAACGGCATTAAGGACAAACAACCGTGGCTTTTCGGCGAGCCTTTTACAGGCATCAACCGCAAATACCTGGAACTAAAACAACGTCTCACACCCTATATGTACACCCTCTGCAGCGAAGCCTACCTTACGGGAGTGCCTGCCGTGCGTGGACTGGTGCTCGAGTACCCTGACGATCCCGCAACCTGGGGCGATGCCGTAAAATATGAATTCCTACTGGGCAAAGACCTGCTTGTGGCGCCCGTTTACAAATCCGAAGCCATTCGCGACAGCATTTACCTGCCCGGGGGCAAATGGATCGATTTCTGGGATGGCACCGAATACAACGGGAATACAACGCTGATGAAGTATGCTGCACCTCTCGATAAGCTTCCTCTCTTCGTGCGTGCCGGCGCTATAATTCCCATGCACCAGCCGATGATGTACAACTGGCAGCGCCCGGCAGATACACTTACGCTGAATATCTGGCCTTCCGGCAATTCAAGCTATACCCTTTATGAGGACGACGGCCTCACCCGTGAGCACCGCAAAGGCAGGTATGCAACCACGCAGTTCGATGTTTCGGCAGCCGGAAACGGTAAGGTTGTAATCACAATGCATTCTGCACAGGGCGATTATAACGGGAAGATAACGACGCGTACCTACCTGCTCGATATTCATACACGGATCAAGCCGGCGGCAGTATCAGTAAAAGGAAAGAAGATCAGGCAGGCTAAAAGCATGGAGGAGTTTAATAGTTCAGCTTCTGAATGGTATTTCGATCCGGCCTTGCAGAACGGCATTGTGCATATAAAGACGGGTGGACTTATGACGGATGAAACATCGGTGGTGGAGATCGGTATGAAGGGAAAATAAAAAGACCCAAGTCCCAAGTCTTAATTTTGAACTTTGCATTTTAAATTGCTTCAATCCCTTATACCCTGAACCGAGCGAAGCGAGCTCAGCGAAGCTAAACTCTGAAACAAAAAAATAAACCACTAAGGCACTGAGGGCACTGAGGGACACGGATTAATTGGATTCGGCGATTCGGCGATTTGAAAATTTAAAAATTAGGAAGAACGAGCAATCGTCTATTATCCTCATTTCCTTTACTGACCACTATTTTTTTTACCGCAAAGAACACAAAGCAGGCGCAAAGGACCACAAAGAGACCTATCAACCAATCAACAAATCAGCCCATTGTCCATTGTCAATTGTCAATTATCCATTGTCAATTCCCTTCAACTTATCAACCCATCAACCTTCCAAAAGCGTTAATCGTCATTCGTCAATCGTCAACTTAGCGCAGCGATCTAATAAGCTCCTTTTAAAATATGCAAGGAGC
>CAISRK010000444.1 GCA_903887815.1 uncultured Bacteroidales bacterium
CCAACAGTAGTGTTCCGCCCGATTCAAGGTATCGCTGGTAAAACTCCTGGTAGTAAAGATTATTTACCCTGCTGTCGAAAATTGTCAGCGAATTTTCATCGTTCCCGATGTCGGCAGGAGTTTCCCAGTTGAATGAGCCTGTTGATATAATCTTATTCCCTCCGGTAATATCTGCATCGATAATCATATATTTATGATGAATCAGGCCTGGTATCGTATCGAGGAATACATCGGCATGGGGATTCCATGTATTGGCAACCGGTAAACCCTTCATGCGGGGATATGATGAATTGGGAAGTTGCGAATCGGTTGAATCAAAAACTCCCCGGATCTGGATGCCGTTATTAAATACAGTGTGAAGCGTATTCTCCATTTGCGGCAGTTCGAACTTCAACATACTGAAGAATAAACTATGCGTAGTCTTAACCTGTATCAGGTTTCGTAAAAAACGCGAAACACTGTCGGAAGGAGTAAAGTACACCTCCATTCTTTTTCCTCCAACATTCAGAATATGCGGGACATTATCCGTTTTCTGATCCCCGAACCTGGCTTTTAAGGGATTGGGCAGGTCGGTATGCGAACCCCACATTTCTTCAAATTCCCTTGTATATACAGCGCAAAGCGATTCGTCCTGAATCAGTATTATGTTATTCCTGTCGGAATGGAACTGAGGATGCGACACATTGGTTGAACCGGTCCACAGGTACATATCTAACGGGTCGGGATTATACCTGTAGTCAAATACCAGGAACTTATTGTGCATCGAATAGGTGGTATCGTAATTGCGTTTTAGTACCGGAATCCCATGCTTTTGCAACGTATCAGCCAGGGGTGCGCCATCGGTATGGTTATAAATCAGCCGGATTTTCACTCCGCGGTTTTTTGCGTTGATCAGGGCGTCGGTAATTGTGGTATAATAAGAAAATCCCCACAAGGTAATGTCGATGCTGTGTTTGGCATTGTTGATCTGGTTAATAAAAAGATTTGCGAAATTCTGGCTGCCGTTGGCGTGTTCGCCAGTGCTTACAGAGGTGTTGACTGTATGATTGAAATAAACATCTACATTTCCTGTTGACAAAGATTTTGTTATAAAGTATCCTGAATCCTGTACCAAACCGCTGCCATTATAGGAAGAAACATAATACTTGTAGATCGTTGCCGGCTGTAGGTTGCTGATCGGCACTACATGGTTTGTCACCTGGTTGGAGATATAAACCGAGTCGGTAAAAATGAGCTGCTGGTAATTCGAATCCGGGGCCATCCATCGTATTTTCGAATCGGCCGGCAGGTCTGTTGTCCAGTAAAGGGTGACGCCTGTTAGGGTAATATTATCGTACGTCAGATTCGAAATCACAGGAGGGATGTTAGCTGAATAAGCAGGACTGGAAGCATGTGGTTTTGCAGCAATTGACTGACCGCCTGGCTTTATTGTCTGGCTTAAACAGGCTTCAGTTCGAAAAATGAAGCACGCAATAATGACGATTACAACGGAGTAAATTTGTTTTCCCATGTCCGCGATTATAAAGTATATTATGCAGTTTTACTATTCAATCGGTGTCGTAATGTTACTTCCCGGTTTGATTTTTTCCTTCCTCACTTATTACAAAAATGGTTTTCCCTTCTTTTTTCAATTCAATACGGCTATGCCATTCCGTATATTCATACTTTTCATTGCTGTATTTTACACCTGATCCCATTGCATCTTGTTTCATTTCAATGGTTTCGCCTTTAAATGTAAAAACTGCAGTTCGTTTGGAATTGTTAAAGGCCATATCTAATCTCATTCCTGTTTTATCGGTGGCAAAGGCCGTTACAATTTCGCTTTCAGAGGCTTGTTTGGCAGCATCCTGCCGGGTTGTATCGATTTGGTCTGCAGAGGTCATGGTTTCACTGCTTTTATGCTCAATGCATGAATTAAATACTACGCTTATCAGTGCAGTGAACCCTAAAATAAGTACTATTTCTTTTTTCTTGTTCCTGAGGCTCAAAGAGATGGAATTTATTGCTTTCATTTTTCTACTATCAGTTATTAAAAAACCGAATCGCTTAAGTTGATCTAAGTATCACGCCATTCCCACCGGGGATAAATAGACGGGTTAACCCCAGCCTGGATCAACAGGACTGTCGGCCTGAGCTTTCTTGGGCATTAAAAACATCAAAGAAGTCATGGCTGTGAAAGCCGCATACATTCCCGCTTTTTTCAATGCTTCTCTCCTCGGGAAGTTGACTCGGACAGTTTCTCTTTTTTTTATTTTCATTTTTAGTTGTTTCGATTCAGGTTTATTATAATTTTTCTGATTTCGCATGTATGGTTCGACTCCTTGCCGCATTATACCGTTTTATATTTCATAAACTGGAAGTCAATGTGCTCGATCCAGCAATATTTCACCCTTAGCCATAGAATTGAATCCTCCTGTCATTTAGTATATCCAGTTTATCTTCTTGTTTATAATATCCCTGCCGCTTTGTAACCGTAAAATGTACATTCCACTCACTGCCGGGGCAAAACGAATTTCAGTCTCACCCGGATTGCTAAGTTTGCCGCTATATACCAATTGGCCGTTCGTACTGAAGATACATACCTGCGAATCCTTTTCAAATGGACCCGATAGTCGGATTATATTTTCGGAAGGTGTTGCGATGACCGAGTATTGTTCATCCTTGTTTTCACTAATCCCCATTGCATCCGTCGAAGTAATCAGGAAGAACCTTCCAATACCCGAACTTGCTGCTCCAAGTGTAACCTGGTACGAACTGCCCGGGATGTCGATGCGGGTATACCGGCCCGTTGCCACATCCTGCAGGTAAACTTTAAGTTCAAAAGGAGAATTCATTAATTCGGATGTAAAGGTGATAGTTGCACCCTGAGGGGCATTTAAACCAAGAGGGATTGTAAAGTCTTTGTTCAAATTGTTGGGGAGACTTTGAATGGCAAAACCGACTTCAAAGCCGTCAATATGCGTGAAGATAGTATTGTCGGAGCCTGAGCCATCAAATATGCCTGCGTCGTAGCCAGGGTCAAGCCCGGTGGTAGTGCCATCAATAAAGAAGATATCTGTATTTCTTTCTTTACCAGCTATATTGGCTTTTAAACTGATCTTTGACCAGTTTGGCTGTACACTTTTACTGAATGAGGCAGAATTATGAACACGCATAGTTGTAGTAAAATTAACAATGCCGCCTCCGGGTGCCGATTTGACGAAAAAACCCTGCCCAAGCGGGATGTAGGATGGTGACGACGTATTATTAATAATCGTATAAGGCGGACTTCCATTCCATATATAAACCGCCACATGAGCAGCATCCAGTTGCGATGCATTTGTTGTTAAAAAGTCGTTTGCCAGGTTAGCATTAATAGCCGAAGTATAGGGATTCCCTATCAGGTTCCAGGCGGTAACATCTGCACCAGGCCGGGTAAGGGCAATAGATTGTGGAGTTGTCACCAGGGTTCCGGCAAAGGAAGTAGTAGCATTGGATGTCAGCAATATTTCATATCCTTTGGCTGGGATAAAATTACCCGCGGCACCTACTGTTGAGGTCGTATAAGGCACCCATTTGGGATACGAATTATCAAAAGGGGCTAATCCATATCGAATACCATCGGCATTTATTGCCAGGGCGGTAGTAGCAGTAACAAATGCAGGAATGCTTTGCCCGCTTACCGGAGTAGAGATCAGGTGCCAGTTAGCACCTCCTGTTAGGTATCGCTCAACAGTTGCACTAACATTGGTATTGGCGATCAGGGAACCAGTGCCTGCAACATTTGATTGTATGATCAACCCACCTGTGCCGGCATTGTTATTGATGGTTCCGTTAACGGTGAGATTCGAAGCTGAAGCAACAACCAGGCTTGCCGCTGCATCAACAGTTAAATCTATCAGTGTTTTATGAGCATCTAAAACAACAGCATTTTTAATCTGAACCCTCGACCAATCCTTTACAGGCACATCCTGTCCTTCATTCCAGGTTGAACCTGCGCTCCAGTTGCCATTAGCGATACTTTGGTAAGGCACCGGGGCAGTAGAAACAGTCCAGTGGCTGGCATCCATATTATGAAAGGTTCCAGAATTTCCACCAATAATATCTGTAACCGTAGTTCCGCTGCCTTCGTTAAACTGCCAGTATGAAACCAGTCCCGTTTCGGTTCCCGATAAAGTGTGATACATGTCAGTCCTGATTTCATCAATGCTTCGGGCATAATTCCAGATTCGGATTTCGTCCAGTTTACCATCCATTGCTTCGCTGCCACTTATAGTAAAGGTTCCGTCAAGCGTGTCCAATCTTCCTGAAGTAGCCATGCTTTGAACTAATTCACCATTCAAATAAAGATTCAAGGTTGTGCCATCGTAGCTTCCGGCAATATGCATCCATTTGCCGGTGGAAAGTCCATTTACGGCTGTGACAGCATAACCGGAATATTCATTGGTGGTAATGTATAGATTTAACCAGGTATCACCACCACCTGAGAGGCCATTGTACCTTATGCATGCAACATTTGGCCCAAGCGTAATATATTGCTGTACTCCTGATGATAAATTATTATGATAAACCCAGGCTTCCATGGTAAATTGGAGCATGGTATTTTTTAATCCGGTGCCTGAAACGTAATCGGAAGCATGGTGAAAACTCAGCGCATTTCCTGCAAAGTTATCCGGAGGAAGCCTTCTGCAAACTGCCAACTGGCTGAATCCGGTGAGGTTATTAAAAGTGGCCGTATTGCCTGAACCATCAGCAGAAACAGCATTTTGAGCATAAATCCAATTATTGTCATCGTTGGTCGGCCGCGAGTACAGTTTTATTCTCGTTGAAGAAGTCTGGTCCTGGGCAGTAATATCTTCGGCGACAGTAAAAGTAAGATTGGCGTTAAATGTGCCTGTGCCATAACGGTTGATAAACCAATATTGTTTGTCGAATAAAGAGGAGTTGATATTTGGGGCGGTATCAATTCGCGAAACGGTGATTGATGCACCGGCCTGGGAATTAAAAAACATCGTAAGGCCAGTTCCTGCAAAATCGACAGTGCCTCCAGTTTCTGTTTGAGTATTACTGACTCCGCCACCAGCCGGAACCCCCGACAAAACCCAACATCCCAGGCTCATATTTGTAAGTGTTCCATCATTTCCGCCTGCAACATCTGGCACCGTTGTTCCGGATGATTGGTTGAATTGAAGGCAAACATCCAGATTTTTATCGGCACCGGTGGGTGTGAGGTGCATTTTTTCGCGAATTTGCTGCTGTGTTCGGGCTTCACGCCAAATCCTGACTTCATCAATTTTGCCTTTAAAGCCAGACCCAATTCTGATTGGCGACGATGTTAAAGTTATTGCAGGCGGAGTTTCGGATGAGCCGGCTTCACCGTTTACATAAAGTGTCAGTTTTTTTTGTCCTTCTTCCTGATTGACAACACCGCAAAGGTGCATCCATTTCCCGACTACCGAAGCGGTACTCAAATTTTTATAAGAAAAAATGGCATTGCTATTAACCCCAAATTCGATGATGATAAATGAAGGTCCCTCGTATATTTTCAATTCCCATTCGGTGCCTTTAGCAGCTATAGAATGAAAACCAGTTCCCATAACCCCAGGTTTTACCCAGGCTTCAACAGTAAACGAACCGCTGTACTGAAACCCTGAAACATCGGAAAGCTGCACGTAATCGTCAACTCCGTCAAATTCAAGGGCATTTCCGGCATAGTTTTCGGGGTAACTCCGCAAAACCAGAAACTGGCCAAAAGCGCTCACCCCGCTAAATGTGGCGGAATTTGCAACGGTGTCAACACTGGAAGCACTTTTTACCAAACTCCAGACGCCATCTGAATTGGCCGCTCTGGTAAAAAGCTTAACGCTGCCGGGATTCAGGCCGTTGTAGCTGTTTAAATCATCGGCCAGGGTAAAAGTCAGATCAGTGGTAAGTGTTTGGTTATTATAATTTCGCACAACCCAATATTGTGAGCAATTGGAATAGAACGAATCCGGTGGTTTGCTGTTAGGTGAAAGATTAATGCGTGAAACCGTAACATTTTCCGAGGATGATAATGCCGTGAAATTGGATGAAAAACCAGTGCCAGTAAAAATTACACTTCCTGTGGAATATACAGTTTGTGAATTGCTAATTCCGCAACCCATTGGAATTGTGGAATTTACCCAATTCCCGTTTCCTAAATTATGCAGAGTTCCGCTGCAATTTCCAACATAATCGTGTGCTGTTGCCCCGGAACCCTCATTTAACTGCCAGTAATTTAACAAACCTGGCTCAGAACCAGACAGAGTGAGGTGCATATTTTCACGGATTTGCTGTTCGGTGCGGACATAATTCCAAACACGCAGTTCATCTAATTTTCCATCCAGAAATTCAGTATTATTACTAAAATCAAAGGTACCATCAGGCGGGAACAGTCCACCGGCAGGTGCTGAACTTGCAATCAATGATCCATTGAGGTAAAGTTTCATGGTTGTGCCATCGTAAGTACCCGCTACATGCGTCCAAATACCGGTGGAAAGTACGCCGTTAACCCTTAATGAAACTAATACTCCATTTGACTTTTTTATATAGAAATGCAATTGGCCGGCACCACCGCTATTTGATCCGTCATGGCGCAGCACGGCTACCTCCGGGCCAATGGTGATATATCTTTCAACCTGATTCGGCATGGCGTTGTGATACACCCACGCTTCCAGCGTAATTGCAGTAATTCCGGGGTTTATTCCGGTGCCGGAAACATATTGACCCGCATCCCTGAATCTAAGTGCTGTTCCAGGTAAATTACCAGTCTGCGCATAATTCTTAATTGAAAAAAATTCAATTACGATTATCAGACCCAGCGGTAAAAAGTAAATCTTATTCATATTGAATGCTTTTGAACTTTATATAAGTTGCTTACCTGATTACAATCATTTTTATTGATTTCACCGAATGGTCGGAGGTGAGTTTGACGATGTAAGTGCCTGATTGAAGCGCAGAAGTATTCATCTCCATTTCATAAGTTCCGGGGTCAAGTTTGGCTTCGGTAACTGTTCCCATTTTTGAACCGGTCAAATTGAAAATTTCAATTTTTATATTATTTGCATCAGGCAAATAAAATTTGAAGTTGGTATAATCGGAACAAGGATTGGGGAAATTCTGCTCCAACACCACGTCTTTGTATGTAATTGGCTCTTCAGAGTCTTCAAAAAAGACAGTTTCTTTAACATCTTCAACCTCTCCTGATTCCGAGATTGCAATTGATCTGAAAACAAGATTCATTAAAGGGTTGCCAAAAGTTATCCCATTTAATGGTTTGTATGGAACATTTGTAGCAGCCATAATAAATTCGTGGCTTAAAATCATCAAGGTGTCGCTGCCGGCAAAGGCAAGATCAAAATCAATCACCTGTTTTGTAGTATCGCAAACCAGCGGATTTGCCGGAATATGCTTCCAATAACCGGGAATATCAGAAATATCGCCAAGCAGCAGGTCAACCTGCGAAATCCGCTTATCGGCAGTATGCAAACACAGTTGTTCAAGTTTAAACCCAATGGCTGCTTTTCCACCTTTGTTGATGGTTAATCGCGGAACCTGGATATGATCATCGGTTTCGGTATAAAGCTGGCGGTTTGAAGCCAAATCCCAATCATTTGATGAGAAATCCCATCTTAAAATGGACAAAGCTTCGTTTTCGACCAGGGACATATCGCTGTTGTAAGTGGTATAAACCATTGCGCCACGTCCATTTTCAAAATCCAGGTCGAAATAATTGTAATTCAAAAGCGTGTCGGAAGCAAAAATTTGTGCCGGGCTTGTCCAGGTTTCATTTTTAAAAACCATTGACATCAACCGGTTGCCTTCCCACGTTAACTGGTCGAAGTTTTTCCAGACAACAACGGCCACATTCTCTTCCGGCGAAGCCACTTTTACACAGGTTTGGACGCCTCCGGGTTCGGCCATAACCTTTGGCGCCGACTCCTTCCATTGCCCGTTTATATTTTCGATAAAAGCATACCAGATATCAGATTTATTACTTTCAAGATTGCCTACCTGCCAAACAATCAGTGCTTTAGTTGCAGAAAGCACAACTATTTCCGGGTTTGCCTCGGCTCTGCCGGAGGTTGCGGACACCATATTGTCATCGAGCGGCCCCGTTAAGAGTGTTGTACCGGTGTTGATGTCGAAAACCGAAAACCAGATATCCTGCGATTTAACAAAACTTTCGAGTACATCATCGGATTTTTGGTGCATAAAAGTTAATGGTGTATGGCGCGACTGCATCCAGGTACTGACGGCAATATTATCGTTAATCATCTCAACTGAAGGCCTTTGAACGGCATTTGAGTTAGTGGATAGAGAATGTGTTTTGCTAAATTTGCCCGTCGACGGATTTATATTACTTAAACAAATATCTCTTACGCCATATGCTTTATTCGGTTCAATCCAGGTAAACAAACGGTGCTTATCTTTCATACTGATTGAATGTTGTGGCATAGGCAAAGCCATTTTCTGGTACCAGCCGACCGGTTGTAACATGGTAAGCGACTTTGAAAAATCAGTGTTGCCGTAGAGTTTTATCTTTTTATCTGACGATTTGCCTAATGGCGGGAAACAACTGCCCATATCGTCGCCAAATGTTGCGTCGCCAAGCAATTTGGGGCCATAGAGATTTACCTCGTACCAACTCCAAAGAGCAGTGAGATAGACACGGAAAGAGGGACGTAAAACACCCGACAATTTAGTCCGCGTCTTTCGTTCGGGAATATCAATATATGATTTACCGACACCCACAAAAAAACCAGTTGCAAAAGCTGCATACACATCAACCAGGCCGGCGCAAAAGGTAATACCGACAGATAATTCCCCCTGGATTCCCATATAGCCAAATTGATACGAAGCGCTTTTGTTATAGGCTTCCTGGTGGGCTGGATTTGCATCAATTTCGAGATTTCCAACCGAACCCCATTTTCCGGTTGTTGTATCAACCGAAAAATTGAGCCTGAAAGCGCCTCCAAGTTCCGGGGTCAGAGTCATGTTGGCTGTGGCTCCAATAGGTTTTGCACTGGCCCAGTTTTTTACTTTCAACTTTTTATACAATTCCATCATTTTGGTAATGGGATTGTTTACTACACGGG
>CAISRK010000445.1 GCA_903887815.1 uncultured Bacteroidales bacterium
CGTTCAATCGTCTCTCCCTGCTCTGTAAGCCGGATATAAAAAGATCGAGTTTTCGGAGAAACTTAAAACTACCCTGTGCACTTCTCTCATTTTCAACCCTCAGCAGGAGAAAGCATATCTGGTTTTAGGTATCGCTATTTAACACTTCATTTAGGGCTCAAATAATTTTCTAAGTTTTAACTTATACTAAATCAATATCTTATGATCGACACTGGTTCAACTGCTTTTATGCTGCTTGCAGCTAGCCTTGTTATGCTGATGACTCCTGCATTGGCATTCTTTTATGGTGGCCTTGCCACAAAACGAAATATTCTCGGCATTATGATTCAGAGTTTTGCTTCATTGGGCTGGACCACAGTTCTGTGGGTGACTTTTGGATATTCACTCTGCTTTAGCGGAGGTGAGGGTGGATTAATGGGAAATTTCGACAAAGCTTTCCTGGCCGGTGTCGGGATGGATTCCTTATTTGCGGGAAACCATAAGATCCCGGAAATTGTATTCATCGCTTACCAGATGATGTTTGCAATTATCACTCCTGCGCTTATAACAGGTGCATTTGTAAACCGCGTCTCTTTCAAAGCGTACATGATCTTCCTTACAGTGTGGCAGATTCTTGTTTATTACCCGTTTGTACATATGGTATGGGGTGGCGGATTACTAGCCGAATGGGGTGTTCTCGATTTTGCCGGTGGTATTGTTGTTCATGCAACTGCTGGCTTTGCGGCACTTGCTTCGGTGTTTTATGTTGGCAAACGTGTTAATAAAGAATCAGTTCCCAACAGTATTCCTCTGGTAGCAATCGGCAGCGGATTGCTTTGGTTTGGCTGGTATGGATTCAATGCAGGCAGCGAACTTCAGGTTGATGGGGTTACATCGCTTGCGTTTTTAAACACCGATATTGCAGCGTCATTTGCTACCATGGCATGGGTTGTGGTAGAATGGTACCGTGAAGGGAAACCTAAATTTCTCGGGCTTCTTACCGGGTCAATTGCAGGATTGGCGACAATCACACCTTGTGCCGGTTTTGTTCCCCTTTGGGCTTCTCCTATTATTGGGGTTGCTGCCGGGGTGGCATGTTATATGGCCGTACAATTGAAAAACAGGCTGAAATGGGACGATGCCCTTGATGTATGGGGCGTTCATGGCGTTGGGGGCTTTTTAGGCACTATCCTCCTGGGTGTTTTTGCCTATGCCGGAACTAATGTCGTTACCGGGCAGGCATACAGCGGTCTCATTTATGGCGATACTTCCTTCTTCATGAAACAGGTAATAACCGTAGTTGCTGCTTCTGCTTACGCTTTCATATTCACATATATTATGCTTATCATAATCAATTACTTTACTAAAGTTAGGGTTAGTGAAGAAGATGAATTAATAGGACTGGATACCGCCCTCCATGGCGAACAGGCTTACGACGAAGGAGCACTATAAACAACTCGGATTACTGGTGTACTTAAGGCTGCCCTATTGGGGCGGCCTTTTTGCTTTTTGATTAGCAGTATTAACAGAAGGATACAGAATATAGGTTGCTGTCAAATTGTCATAATAGCCCGAAAATGTATTGACAAATTGGCATTTATTGCTATTTTCCTTCTCTGGCTCATTTCTTGATGTTTTAACGAATAAGAATAATTCAATAGAGATGAACTTCAATGATTATACAATCAAAGCGCAGGAAGCCGTTCAGCAGGCTCAGCAGATTGCTGCTTCCGGCCAGAACCAGGCCATTGAGAATGCCCACCTGGTAAAAGGTATGCTTGCATCCGATGATAATGTTATACGGTTTCTTACTAGCAAACTGGGAATTGATTTCAATACTTTCGAGAAAGGTATTGATACATTGATCAAAGCATTTCCACATGTTCAGGGTGGTGATCCTTACCTGTCGAATGATACTTCAAAAGCATTACAAAAAGCAGAATCACTGCTCAAAGAATTTGGTGATGAGTTTATAACCATCGAATTGATAATGCTTGGCATACTTTTGTCGAACGACGGTGTTTCAAAACTTCTTAAGCAATTGGGAGCCAATGAGAAAGATTTAAAATCAGCAATCCGTGATCTCAGGAAAGGCTCGTCAGCAACCAGTGCTACAGCTGAAGATACATACAATGCCCTGACTAAATATGCCCGCAACATCAACGATCTTGCCCGCAAAGGCAAACTCGACCCTGTTATCGGACGTGATGAGGAAATCAGGCGTGTACTTCAAATACTTACTCGTCGAACCAAAAATAACCCAATCCTTATCGGTGAACCGGGTGTTGGGAAAACAGCTATTGCTGAAGGGATTGCCCACCGGATAATAGGCGGCGATGTACCCGAAAACCTGAAAAACAAGCTTATATTTTCGCTGGATATGGGTTCACTTATAGCCGGTGCAAAATACAAAGGCGAATTCGAGGAAAGGCTTAAAAGTGTTGTAAAAGAAGTGATATCATCCGATGGCGATGTTGTGCTTTTTATTGACGAAATACATACCCTTGTAGGAGCAGGAGCTTCGGATGGAGCTATGGATGCAGCAAATATACTTAAGCCGGCACTAAGCCGGGGCGATCTGCATGTAATTGGTGCTACAACCCTGAATGAGTACCAGAAATATTTTGAAAAGGATAAAGCTCTCGAACGCCGTTTCCAGGTTGTCATGGTTAATGAGCCGGATATCCCGGATGCTATTTCCATACTTCGTGGTCTGAAAGAACGTTATGAAACACATCACCAGGTGAGGATAAAAGACGAAGCTATTATAGCTGCCGTTGAACTTTCGCAAAGATATATCACTGACCGTTTTCTGCCCGACAAAGCCATTGACCTTATTGATGAGGCTGCGGCCAAACTGAGGCTTGAAATTAACTCGGTGCCCGAAGAACTTGATGAAAAGGAACGTCGTATCCGCCAACTGGAGATTGAAAGGGAGGCTATTAAACGCGAAAAGGATGAAGTAAAACTCAAACTACTTAATGAAGAAATTGCTAACCTCGATGAAATCCGTAAAGCACTCAAAGCCAAATGGGAAGCTGAACGCAACCTTGTGAACGGTATACAGCAGCAGAAAAAAAATATTGAAGCTTATAAATCTGAAGCAGAACAGGCAGAACGCGAAGGTAATTACGGTCTTGTGGCTGAACTCCGTTATGGCAAAACCCAGGAAGCAGGTGCCCGGCTTGAACAACTCAAAAAAGAGCTAAACCTTTTACATGTGAATTCGGCATTGGTTAAAGAAGAGATAGGCACAGAAGAAATTGCTGAAATTGTTGCTCGCTGGACGGGAATACCTGTTTCACGTATGCTGCAAAGCGAACGTGAGAAATTGCTTCATCTTGAAGATGAATTGCATAAAAGAGTTATCGGCCAGGACGAAGCCATTGAGGCTATCTCCGATGCCATCCGCCGCAGCAGGGCTGGTTTGCAGGACGCTAAACGCCCCATGGGTTCATTTATCTTTCTTGGGACTACCGGGGTTGGTAAGACGGAACTTGCCAAGGCATTGGCTGAATATATGTTCAACGATGAAAATGCCATGGTGCGTATTGATATGAGCGAATACCAGGAACGCCATTCCGTTTCTCGACTGGTAGGAGCTCCTCCGGGTTATGTGGGCTACGACGAAGGCGGACAACTTACCGAAAAGGTCCGACGCAAACCCTATTCGGTTGTACTTTTCGATGAAATGGAAAAGGCTCATCCTGATGTTTTTAATATCCTGCTCCAGGTTCTGGATGACGGCAGGCTTACTGATAACAAAGGCCGTACAGCCGATTTCAGGAATACTATAATCATAATGACATCCAATATAGGATCGATGCTTATACAGGATAAACTTAAATCAATCAATACGACAAACCGTGGAAAAATCCTGGATCAAACCAGGGAAGAGGTTCTCGATTTGCTCAGAAAGACGATAAGACCTGAATTCCTGAACCGTATTGATGAGGTTATCATGTTCACCCCGCTCACCGAAAAGGAAATCAGGATGATTGTGCGGTTACAACTTGGAAAAATTGCCGAAATATTGTTTGCAAATGATATCAGGCTTGAAGTCAGCGAAAAGGCAATTGATTTGCTTGCAGCCGAGGGCTTTGATCCCCAGTATGGTGCAAGGCCTTTGAAACGGGTGTTGCAGCGTGAGATACTAAATAAACTGTCGAAAATGATCCTGGCTGATGAAATTGATAAAAAGAAGAGAATATTGATTGATGTTAACGACAGTATACTGGTTTTCAATAATATGTAAAAACAAAAAAACCCGGAGTAAATTACTTCGGGGTTATTA
>CAISRK010000446.1 GCA_903887815.1 uncultured Bacteroidales bacterium
GGTCGGTTTGAGAAGCCAGGTTTCCAATAACTGTATCCCTGACTTTTAATGCTCCGCCTAGCCATATCATAGGGATATGGTATTTATCTTTATCAAAAATATCGTTGTTCCCGGGCATACGGCTTCCATGGTCGGCAATAATGATTACCAGGGTATTATCCCACCATTTCTTCTTTTTTGCCTCCCTGATAAAATCACCAAAGCATTTATCGGTGTAGTGCAGCGAATTCAGGTATTTGGTTTCTTCATCGTTTCCCTTAAACACAGGTGCCACCGGAGTTTCGAAAGGTTCGTGGCTGGTAAGGGTTAGGATTGTTTTAAAGAAATGTGCATCGTTATCAGGCGTTTCGGCAAGGCAGCGGTTAAATACAATATGATCGAAGGCTCCCCATTTCGACTTCAGGTCGGAAGTAGGGAAGTCTTTGTCCGAAACCATTTTGTCAAATCCTGATTGTATAAGGAACGACTGGTAATTTGCGAATTCGAGAGTGCCCCCGTAAAAAAAATCACTTTTATAACCAACTGCATTCAGTTTATTTGGCAGCATGGCGATCATTTCGGTTAGTTTCTGGTATTTAAGTGCGCTTGAGCCCGGTAACGAAGGGTAACCGGCCAATACGGCGGCAATTCCCTTATCGGTTCGGTCGGACGCAGCATAAATCTGGTCGAAAAGAACACCTTCTTTAACAAGTTGATTAAGTTCAGGCATAATCCCCGGCTTCCCCCCGGTAGCTTCAATCACTTTTGCTGTAAGGCTTTCGGTAATAAAAAGAATAATATCAGGGCGGTCGGTTTTAAGAAGATTCAAAACAATGTCCTTTACCGGCCGTATAGGGGTCAGGTATTTTCCCAAATCTGCATCACTGTAATAAATGTACTTTTGCTGAAGTTCATCGGATTGTGTAAGTGTGATACCCACATTCCATATAGGATTTATAGCGGCATGGTTGGCATACTGCTTTTTTGAGAAATAGGCGCTGCTTGTATTGAGAGTCGAAATTCCGATTCCTCCCCGCATTAAAACAACAAGCAGAAGAGAAGAAGGGAGAAGAATGAAAAAGGATTTGTTGCTTTTCGGGAGGTCTTTAAAAACAGGAGCAAAGATTTTGAGGTATATATAATAGACGAGGCCTGTAAAGAAAAGTACAGTAAGTATTCCACCAAGTACAGTAAAGATACTCACACTGGCGGTCATGGCTTTCAGGTTGGTCATATAGAAAAAAGGAGTGGCATCCAGCCGGAATCCCCAATAGCGGTATAGCATTAGGTCGACTGAAATAATTGATACACAAATAAATACTCCGAGTACGGTGAAACTATGATAAAAGTACTTTATGAACTTAGTCCTGAAAAATGAGGTGAAAGTAAGCAGCAGGGAAGGAAGCATTGCGATATAGGCGGATATGGCAATATCGAGCCTGGAGCCGTAAATAAACGTTTTTAGTATTTCGGTAAAAGTCAGTTCACTGGTTTTGTCGAAATATACTAGAAGGAAAAGAACTCTTGTTACGAAAAAAAGCAGGTACCAGAAAGAGAGATAAATCAGGAACAGGGTAATTCGTTTCTTCATATAGAGTTAAGGCGTATGTCGACCGCAAAATTGATTAAAAAAGCGATAGCCCTTGCATAATTATGAATTTTTATACTAACTTGCCTCACCCAAATCAGCAGATTCACCGGTGAATACTACTCATTCAGCACACCTATGACCAGCCCGCAGTACAATTTAAGGGAGTTGCTTCTGAAGGGGAATTCGCGTTCCTATACTGATTTTATTGCCGATATTGTAAGCAAGCGTCCCGAACTGGTGGAGGAACTCTGGGCCATATACCTTGCGCTCGAAGAACCAGTTTCTCGAAGGGCTGCGTGGATTATCGATACCGCCTCCGAAAACAGGCCTGAATGGTCGGAGCCGTACCTGCCACTCCTGGTCGCAAAATTACCTATGATGAACCACGACGGGTTAAAGCGACATGCTTTTCGCATTATATCGCGCATGCAATTCCCCATATTGTCGGAGGGCGAACTCATGAATATTGCCTTCGACTGGTTGATTTCGGCCAACGAAAGTGTTGCAGTTAAAATGTATTGTATGCTAATCCTTTATCGCCTTTCGGAAAAGGAACCCGATATACTGCAGGAACTATACGACACCATCGAATTCCAGATTGCCGACGGAACCCCTGGATTTATAAGCATAGGTCGGAAAATGATGGAGCAAATCGACCAGGATATTATCAGAAGGAAGATGGGAACGAAGTGAGAGAGGCGAGGGGAGATTCTTGGAAATGTGAAGTCGGAATGATATAAATCCTGAACTCTATTTTCTAATCAGATAAAACTACATTTTAAGATAATCACACTGAAACCCTCATCCCGATAGATTCGGAACTGAGACTCTGAAACTCTGAAACCCCGGTGCTATCGCATATCATTCACATCCACACCTGGGTGTTCGGCCTTATTAAAGGAGAACATGCTGTCGGCCAGGGGCTGGTCGGTTATGAATTTTTCGACTATATAAGAGAATGTGCTTCCGTTACGATCGTAGATTACGAAACGGCTGATCTGCTTTTTTGCCTTATCGATGGTTAATTTTACTTTGGTAAAGGATTTTCCTTTTTTCAGTGGGTAAAGCTCAATAACCTGGTCATTGCCCTTTTCCTCTATAAATTTCGATTTATAATCCTGGTTGTAACCGCTCAGCAGCTTTGTGGGGGTGAAAGAGTCATCATCTTCACCAACGTTATTTATTTGAACTTCGTTGGCATCCTTCAGGAAGGTCCAGATGGTTTTTCCGTCGCAGATCACATCCTGGCCTGCGGCAGTTAGTTTGTATTTATCAGCTTTCGAAGTCAGAGAGCCTTTAAATTTATCATGGATCTTTTGTTTGTCGTTATCCATGGCATAGGTAAATTCAATCTTTATTGTTTTGTAAGCCTTGGTTTTTGTGGAGACCTCTTCAAGTATTCCGGTTGCTTTTTTGTCAACCTGCGAAAAGCCGGAAAAAGCGAAAAAAACAAGGCAGGCAATTGTGAGTAGTTTCTTCATTTTATTATTTCTTAATATTCATCAGGTGTACGGTTACTGTTTAAGTCTTTCAAAAACTGTTCCAAAGCGAACTCGGTTGCAACTTTTACTTCGCGGGCTTTGCTTCCCTCGAAAGGGCCAACGATTCCTGCTGATTCCAGCTGGTCGATAATGCGTCCGGCACGGTTGTATCCCAGCTTGAGTTTGCGCTGTAGCAGCGATGTGGAACCCTGTTGCGAAGAAACGATCAGGCGGGCAGCATCTTCGAAAAGTTCGTCGCGTTCGCCGGGATCGAGTTCCTGTTGTAATTCACTATCTTCTTCATTGAATTCAGGCAGTGCAAAAGCCGAAGGATATCCCCGCTGCGAACCAATGAATTCCGTTATACGTTCAACTTCATGTGTATCGATAAATGCACATTGCAGGCGTATCATATCGCCACCCTGCGACATGAGCATATCACCTCGGCCAATCAGCTGGTCGGCACCGCCGGTATCGAGAATGGTCCGCGAATCGATCTTGGAGATAACCCTGAATGCGATACGTGCAGGGAAGTTGGCTTTAATGGTACCAGTAATAATATTTACACTCGGGCGCTGAGTTGCGATTACAAGGTGGATGCCAATAGCACGTGCCAGCTGCGCAAGCCTTGTGATAGGATGTTCCACCTCTTTGCCGGCGGTAAGTATAAGGTCGGCAAACTCATCAATAACAACCACAATGTACGGCATAAATTTATGGCCCTGAAGCGGGTTAAGCTTGCGTGCAATAAACTTGATGTTGTATTCCTTTATGTTGCGCACCTGTGCATCCTTGAGTAGGTCGTAGCGGTTGTCCATCTCTATATTAAGCGAATTCAGGGTGCGCACCACTTTGCGTGTATCCGTAATGATCGCTTCTTCCGAATCGGGAAGCTTGGCCAGGTAGTGACGCTCGATTTTCGAAAAGAGTGTAAGCTCCACCTTTTTGGGGTCGACCATTACGAATTTAAGCTCCGACGGGTGCTTTTTGTAAAGAAGTGAAGTTATAATCGCGTTAAGTCCGACCGATTTACCCTGACCTGTTGCACCGGCCATAAGAATATGAGGCATCTTGGTAAGATCGGCAACAAATTCCTCGTTCGAAATGGTACGGCCAATGGCAAACGGAAGGTCATAATGGTTATTCCTGAATTTATCGGATGAAATAATGGTTTTCATGCCGACAATAGCCGGGTTCTGATTCGGTACCTCAATACCAATGGTTCCTTTACCCGGAATAGGTGCAATGATACGGATACCGAGAGCCGAAAGACTCAGCGCGATATCGTCTTCAAGGTTTTTGATTTTCGATATCCTCACACCCGGGGCAGGAATAATTTCGTACAGTGTAACTGTTGGTCCGATAGTAGCCTTGATTTTATCGATCTGTATACCGTAATTGCCCAGTGTGGCAACAATCCTGTTTTTGTTGGCTTCAAGTTCGTCTTTGGTAACGCTTATTGTTCCTGCACCATATTCGTCGAGCAGCTCGAAGCTTGGGAAAATAAACGACGACAGGTCGAGCCGCGGATCGTAGCTTGTTTCCATGGTATTGTGAACCACATCCTGTGAAAGATCATCCAGGGGTTTTGGCTTTGCAATTTTGCCTGCAGCAGTATCCTGAATAACGGTCGAAAATCCATCGTCGGTTGCAATACTCTCGTTTGTCTCAACTATAAACTCTACCTGGGTATTTACCTGGGGTTTTATTTTTGGCATAGCTACTGTTTCGAAAGGCAGGTTCACAGCCTGTTCGTTTCCGTCGGTTGCCGGCACCGTGACCATAAGCGGCGTAGTAAGCGGGTTGGCGGTTGTAACGGTATGATCGGTTTCGGTAACAGCGTATTCAACCGTATTGTATTTGTCAACCGGCAACTCCTGTAATGAATTGCGGGTACTTACCGTGAATTCGGGATTCTGGTTTTCAAGGCTTTCATCTGTGGCATCAGCCGGCTTTTTCCGCTTTGCTATCCAGGCTTTTACTGCATGAAGCGAAAAATTATATAGTATAACCAGGAAGACTGCAAACACAAAAACCAGGAGCAGCATCAGGCCCATTTTACCAAGCAGTAGTTCTAGAAATTTGCTAGATTCGAGGCCTGCAACACCCCCCAGAATAGAGAGTGCCGAATCGCGAAACATAAACCCAAGTGTAACCGAAAGCCAGGCCATAGCTGTAAGCATAAAACTCAGACCGGGGAATAGTGCAATAATTTTATGCTTTAGCGACAAGCGCACACCCAAAATAAAAAGCCATATAGGAATAAACAATGCACCGATTCCGAATCCCTGTTTCACCAGGAAGTTGGAGCAGGCAGCTCCCAGCCTTCCGCCCAGGTTGTTGGCTTCCATACTGTTATCGGTAAGTATACGCTTAAAGCTGGAGCCGGAGTAAATATCATCCGAGCTGCCTGAGAACCAGTTGAACAGGAACGAAAAAATGGCAAACAACAGGAAAAACGAAGTAAGCAAAGAAAAAATGCCCACTACCTGGTCGATTTTTTCTTTCCGCGGAGTATAAGGGTCCAGGTTTTCGGCCTGTTTTTCCTTTGGTGCCTTTGCGGGTTTCTTTTCCTTTGGCTCCTTTGTTTCCTTTGGTTCGGAAGCAGGAATTACCGGTTCGTCCCGCAGGGTGTTTTTAGGAAGTGAATTTGTAGTGTATTTGGGCATTATGTTATATCTCGTAAATCGCTGGTATAAAGGTATGGATTTGCAGCTGCAATAAACAGGACGCAATCTGCAAAAATAAGATTTTTTTTGGTATGGTGATAAAATGGATTATTTAGGGAATAGGTATATGAAGAGGATAAAAACGGAGGTATTCTCAGGAATTGCCTATTCTTAAAATATCATCATAAGTCGAAGACTCAAGAAATCCTTATTGCGTTTTATTATATGGAAAACTTTGGATAGCATTGAAATCCAGATCACTTTGCTGCTCAATAATGAGAAGGTTCAACTGGCCATATGCTTCTTCCTGACAAAAAAAACGCCCTGCCGGTTTTTCACCTGCAAGGCGCTTCAACATATATACTTTTTAGGAATCAGTAAGGATTTCTTCTTCTGTAATTCCCCAAACCCAATCCCAAAGCCCTCGGTACCAAATTCCAGAAGTCCGAACTTTTACATCCCGCATCAGCCACCCCACATCCACCATCAACATCCCCCACTCGCCCCATCCCCTTGTCTACCTGTCCTCTTGTCTCCTTATCCCCAACAATCTCCTAATGAACACGGTGGAACAGCTTACTCCACCTTATCTTTCCTCCGAACAGCGACTTGTTGCCGTCGAGCGAAAGCCAAACAAATACGGCTTTTCCAACAATATGATCGTAAGGAACAAAGCCCCAGAAACGGCTGTCGGCTGAGTTGTGGCGGTTGTCGCCCATCATCCAGTAGTAGTCCATTTTAAAAGTATACGAAGTTGCCACTTTGCCGTTAATAAATATCTTGCCGTCCTTCACATCCAGTTTATTCAGTTCGTAAGCTTCGATAATACGTTTATAGAGCGTGATGTTAGCAAGAGATAACTGAACCGTGGCACCGGCTTTCGGGATATAAAGAGGGCCGAAGTTATCCACATTCCACGGGTAGGTGGAATCGAAGGGGAAAATATAGGGCTGCCAGAATCCTTTGGGCTGCATTACAGGCTCGACTGAAAGAACATTCGGGAGTTTCTTCAACTCGGCCACATCGTCGCGGGTGAGGGTAAGTACCTGGTCGCCCGATTCAGTCATCTGCACGTCCTCTGTTACATCCAGTTTGCCGAGTACACGCTTGTTGATGGCGTTTCCGTCGGTTTTTACCTGGTACAGAAACTGCGAGTTTACAGGGAAATCGAGAGGTTTACCGTTGATGTATACAACGCGGTCGATAATCTTAAGTGTGTCGCCGGGTAAGCCTATGCAGCGTTTAATATAGTTTTCGCGTTTATCGACAGGGCGCGACACAATATCGCCGAAATTGAATTTGTCGTTCCAAACCCGCTCGTAACCAAACTGGCGGACAAGGCCGTAATAACTCTGGTTCTGCACTTTCAGTGCAACGGTGTCGCCATCAGGATAATTGAATACAACCACATCGCCGTGCTTTACCGAGGTCCAGCCCGGGAAACGGTAGTAAGGCCATTTTACCCATTCGAGGTACGATTTGGTATACTTGGTAAGCGGCATGGTATGATGTACAAACGGGAATGCCAGTGGCGTTTCGGGAAGTTTGGGACCGTAGCTGAGCTTGCTAACAAAAAGGAAATCGCCAACAAGCAATGATTTCTCCATGGAGGATGTAGGAATGGTGTAGGCTTCGATCATAAATATACGTATGATGGATGCGGCAACCACGGCAAATATAATGGCATCGGTCCATTCGCGTACCTGCGATTTCTTCACTCTTACCTTATCGGCAGGTTTAACATACTTTTCTTTTGCCGAAATTCCCAGGTAAGGGATATATACATACGGAACCAGGACTGACAGTGCCTGTTCCCAGAGAGTATGCTTGCGATAGCTTACAGCAGTTTGCACAAGCATAAGCATTACCATAAAGAAATTGATAAATGGCACTAGCATGATCAGCAGCCACCACCAGGGTTTGCCTATTACCTGCAGCCAAACATAATAATTGTAAAAGGGGATAAGCGCCTTGTAACCTCCGACTCCGGCGTCTTTAAACATCCAGTAGTTGAGCATCGGGAAAAGAATGAGTAACAGCAATAAGATTGTCATCAGATCCATAGCGGGTAATTTAAAGTGAATTTGTTTTGGTGAATTTCGTTTTCCCCGGCTTCATATGCTAAGCCCCGGCGAATTTAACTCTTTGGCGCAAATATCCGCCAAAAGTTACGCATGATTTTATGAGTTTCGTTAAAATGTGTTAAACAGGGGTGCATATTCACTTACTATGTGGCGTTTTTCTTTTCCTGGTAATAAATCAGTTCTTACTGCATGAGGTGAGAGGTGGGATGCTGACGTAGCAATGGGACCTGGCTATGGAGTATGAAAACAATCTTTTCCCACTTCCCTTTTCTCATCTCTCCACTCTCATTTCATTCTTTTTTTACGAGAATGTCCTTATAAACTTAGCAAATCCTTCATCGTAAAAACCCCTTTCCTCGAATACACCCATTCGGCAGCCAGCACGGCCCCTATAGCAAACCCAAGCCTATTGTATGCTTCGTGGGTAATAGTGATCTGGTCAACGTCGGAAGTCCAGCTAACGGTATGGGTTCCGGTAACGTTGCCTTCGCGCACCGAAGTGACCGGGATTTTGCCTTCTTCAGTGGTTCCAACGGTATACCCGGTATAGTTGTGATTGGCAGAAATCATGTCTTTAGCAAGGGTAATGGCCGTTCCACTTGGGGCATCCAGTTTAAGGGTGTGATGAATTTCGGTCATGGCAGGTTTATACATGGTATAGGATTCAAGCAGGGATGCCAGTTTGCGGTTAATTTCGAAGAACACATTCACACCTATGCTGTAATTCGAAGCATAAAAAAGGCAGCCATCCATTTTGATGCAAAGTTCGGTAACCTCCCCGAAATGCTCATACCAGCCGGTTGTTCCCACTACTACCGGAATACCGACAGCAAAACACCTTTTTATATTGCTTATAGCAATGGCCGGAATTGTAAATTCGATAGCCACATCACACTCTTTCAGAAATGCAGTCTTTGCCGTCCATTCGTCTTCGTTGTCGATTTTAACCTGTATAGTGTGACCGCGCGAAACCGCCAGTTTCTCAATTTCATGTCCCATACGGCCATATCCGAGGAGTGCTATTTTCATGGTTTCGTCTTTGAACTTTGGTTTTCTGTTTCTTTCGCTTTGCTAAATTGCAATTTATATCTATGCCTTCTTTGCATCTTCATTGCGTCTTTGCGTTAAAAATAACCGCAGGGTAAAGCAGAATTTTTACACTGAGAACGGTAGAGTTAATGCACACCTTATTATTTTGTTCGAAATCTCGTTTTCAGTCATAACGGATTTTTTATTCCTTATTATATTGAATTGATCACACGAATACTCTACTATCCAGGATGCTGCAGAAAGTTTTTAGAATCAGAACCTCATTGTAAGGTTAACGCCGCCCGATAATCCGTGTGCGGTATTTGCTCCAAAGTCCGGAACCCAGGGCTTCAGGTTGAGTGTGAGGTCGCTGCCGATGTCGTAATTGAAAAAGTGTGCATCTACCGTGGCATCCATAACGGTAAGAATATACCATACTCCCGTGGCTATATAAGATATCTCCAGGTTGCGGCGGTAATAGTCGCGGCCGGTTTTAAGCTGATCAGCCGAATATTGGGTGGCATAATCATTGGGAGGATCAGGTAGGGGGCGAAAAAGATTGGGCAGGGTAGGAGGGTAAATGATTTTTGAGTCAACTGTCGACCATTCGTAGGCGGCTTTCATGTTCCTGTAATACCGTGTGTTGAAAACAATAAAATATACACAGGCCCCAAAACCGGCATATACGATCGGCATTTTCCAGTATTTGTGATTATACGCCTGGCCCAGGCCTGGTAATATCATTGCATATGTTGTTGCTTTACGCGGCGAATGCACAACAACGGGAACACTGTCTTTAACCGGGGTTACCACTTTTATCGTATCCTGGGCATAAGCGGAAGGTGCGACCAATACTGTAAAAACAAGTAGCAATATAATACCAAATAAGAACTCTGTTCCCTTAAGGTGAAAAGTGAACTGCTGACTTTGCTGCGTATTAACTTCCGCGTTTTTACTCTTGCCTTCCACCATTAATTATTCAATTCCTAGCCTGGAGATAATAGCCTTCAAATCATCGTCAGATGCAAAAGGAATAACGATGCTTCCTTTGCCTTTAGGCGTGCGCTTAAATTCGATTTTACGGTCGAGGTGCACCTGTATTGAATCCTTTAGTGATTCGTATTTTAAGGGCAGCACCGTTTTTCCGGGTTTTCCGGCAGGTGCATTGGGTTTGTCGATCTGCCGGACCAGTTTTTCGGCATCGCGGACCGAAAGTTCGTTGGCGATTATCCGTTGCGCGATTATTAACTGCTTTGCCTTGTCCTCTATATTAATGAGTGAGCGTGCATGACCCATGCTGAGCGATCCGTCGCGAATAGCTGCCTGTATTTCGGCCGGAAGGCGGAGCAGGCGGAGATAATTGGTAACCGTGGTCCTGTTTTTGCCGACGCGCTGGCTGAGTTCGTCCTGGGTAAGGCTGCACTCTTCGATAAGGCGGTTGTAACTGATGGCAATTTCAATTGCATTCAGGTTTTCGCGCTGTATGTTTTCGATCAGCGACCATTCGAGCATCTGCTCATCGTTTGCCACCCTTATATAACAGGGAACCGAATTGATACCTGCCAGTTTCGAAGCCCTGAACCTGCGTTCGCCCGAAATAAGCTGGTATTTGTCGTACCCCATTTTACGAACCGTAAGGGGCTGTATTATCCCTTGTTCGAGAATGGACTGCGAGAGCTCAGCCAAAGCGTCCTGGTCGAAATCTTCCCGTGGCTGGAAAGGGTTGGTTTCAATTTTCGAGACCGGGAGATTAGCAATAGCGCCGGCAACATAGTTGCCCGATATATCTTTGGATGTGATATCGGTTTCAGGGCTTTCGAGAATTGCACTTAATCCGCGCCCGAGACCTGTCTTTTTCTGAATCGTCATTATTCCTGGACCTTAATTTCTTTTTGATCTTGTGTTAGGGCAGTCATTTTGTTTTTTTGCAAAACCTCACGCGCCAGGTTCAGGTAATTGAGTGATCCTGTGCTGCCTGCATCGTGCATAAGCACGGTTTGCCCGAAACTCGGAGCTTCAGCCAGTCGTGTATTTCGTGCTATAATGGTATTGAAAACCATATCCTGGAAATGTGTCTTCACTTCTTCTACAACCTGGTTCGAAAGGCGTAGACGACCATCGTACATGGTGAGTAAAATACCTTCAAAATCGAGTTTTGGATTCAGCCTTGATTGAACTATCTTGATGGTATTCAGTAATTTGCCCAGACCTTCGAGTGCGAAATATTCGCATTGTACCGGTATGATTACTGAATCGGACGCCACCAGCGAATTTATTGTAACCAATCCAAGCGATGGTGAACAATCGATCAGAATAAAATCGTAGTCGTTGCGAAGTTCTTCAAC
>CAISRK010000447.1 GCA_903887815.1 uncultured Bacteroidales bacterium
AGTAATTCATAAATCAATATGTTTTATTCAACGTTTAAAAATGCCAATATCCTTATTGTTGTTTATATGGACTCCAACATTGACATCCTCGAAGCTTTGCTCGAAGAATTGGTATACCGGAATTTTATGTCAACAAACGACTCTCGGGAGGTGCACGCCTTGTTTTTGTCGTTTGAGCCCGATTTAATTCTGCTTGATTTAATGATGCCCTATCTTAATGGGTTTGAAGTAATGGAGCAATTAATTTCAGTTAGCCCACCCGACAGCTACCTGCCCATACTTGTACTTACTGCCGATATTACTCCCGAAGCCAAACAACGTGCACTTTCAGGAGGTGCAAAAGATTTCCTTTCGAAGCCTTTTGACCTGAATGAAGTGAGTGTGCGGATAAAAAACCTGCTCGAAACCCGCTACCTCCATCAACTCCTCGAAAACCAGAATCAGATTTTGGAAGAAAAGGTCAAGGAAAGAACTTTCGACCTGGAAACAGCCTATCAAAAACTGGATAAGGCCAACGAAGAGCTGAAAGTGCTCGATCAGGCCAAGATTGATTTTCTCAGGTTGATCAGCCACGAGATCAGGACGCCGTTGAACGGGATCAGGGGATTTACCTATATTCTGAAATCAACACTGAAGTCGCCTGAATTGCTGGAATACCTGCAATACCTCGAAATGGCTGCCATCAGGCTGGAGCAGTTTTCGTTCCAGGCTCTGCTGATCACCGAGCTTCGCTCAGGCAACCGCGTAATTCCGTTACTTGGTGTTCCCCTTATTGAGCTGATTGATAAAGCGAGAATCCACCTTAAGGATAGAATAGCAGAAAAAGCGATAACTATTCTGGTTCAAAGAGAAACCCCTGCTGAATCAATTACCGGCGATAGCGATTTACTCCATATCTGCTTCGACAGTTTGATTGATAATGCCGTTAAGTACTCACCCGAAAATGAAACCATAACTGTACGGGTTTTTACCGATAAGCAGTTTACGGTTTGCGAATTCATCGACAACGGACCGGGGTTTTCTACTACTGCACTTAGTAGCCTGTATGGATTGTTTGGGGTTGGCGATGCACATATCGACAAAAACACCGGGTTAAACCTTGCTTTGATAAAACTGATCATGGATGCTCACCAGGGCCAGATTGAAGTCCGAAACAACCCGGAAAAGGGAGCAACTGTAACATTGTCATTTTTAAACTGCACGGAATAATTCTTTTTAGGCCGTTTGATCTGATACCTGCAGAAATTTACTTCTTACGTTACACTTTCATGAAAGCTCCCGTGCTAATCTATCAAAGGGTTTTATCTAACCAGCAAAAGCGACACTGTCAGTAATTCATAATTATGGGGTACATAAACAAGAAAAATGATATTCCCGACTTTCGATTTGAAGCTATACAAAAACCTAAAGGAACTATACAAAAGCATATTTGTGCAACTTGATTTAGAAGTTATTGTTACTTGCCTAAAAAATGGATTTTTCACAAACGCCTTGAACATTAGGTGTTGATGATTCTTCCATAGATAGAAATAATTCTTATCCATATCAGTCATAAAAAATATATTAAATTTGACGCTAAATTAATTTCGCCATGGATGATCAAATGGTACGCTTTACAGGCAGGGAAATAATAAGTGCCCCGGCAGTCCCAGGGACTTCATTCCTGAAGATCCGTTATCTCGATTCGCCACTTATGGTGGACATTGAATACATCCGGCATCTGACTGATTCGCATAAACTTACTGACGGCCTCGAAGTGCAGCTCCGGCGCGCAACCGATCATGCATATGCCCTCTCGCACATGACGCCGGTTATCCATGAAGGAGACCAGATCGCAGGCAATAAAACCCGCTTTATAAGGGGAGCCATACCGTATGTGAATTACGCGGCAAGTCCTTTCCTGAAGGAAATGAGGAAGGAAGAACAGGATGCACAGTCGAAACACAGCGATCAGGGAATGGGAGGCGGGATCGCCCGCACTATTTCGGAAGCTGAACAGGGCGGACTGCGGCTGATTTCAGGCAAGTTCCTGATCTCAAAAAACGACTATGAGGAATTTAAAGATATTTGCGGGTATTGGGAGGATAAATGCTTTATGGAACAGGGCGACCGGCTCTGGAAGAATCATTTCGCGAAAGCTGATTTCATCGAAAACGGCTGGAAAATAGGGCTCTACACTGCCCCACATGAACCCTGCCCCGAAGGCCGCCTGATTCTTGATTATGAAACAGCCCTCGGAAAAGGGTACAATGAAATTATCCGCGAAACGGAGGCAAAAATCAATTCGTTTGTACCGGAAAAACTGACCGCTTCCTCAAAGTTACTTTTCTGGAAAGCAGCTGTAATCGTGCTGAAAGGTGCTGCTGCATTCACCTCTAATTATGCAGCCGAAGCCGAAAAACTGGCAGCAAATGAAAACGACCCGCTGCGAAAAGCCGAACTGGAACTCATGGCCGAAACCTGCCTCCGGGTACCCCTCGAACCTCCACGCAATTTCCGCGAAGCTGTCCAGGCTTTCTGGTTTACATACCTGCTGGGCCATATCGAAGGCTCGCACCTGGGATTCTCTCCCGGCAGGCTCGATATGCTGCTCTGGCCTTATTTTAAAAACGATCCGGAAATAACGGTCGAAAAAGCCATACCGCTCTTCGAGGAATTATTCGTTAAAATGACACAGATCGAGTACATTGCCAGCCTAAGCTGGCAGGGATTAGGTCACGGAAACCTATACCAGAACCTGATACTTGGAGGTGTGGACGAAAAGGGTGAGCCGGTTAACAACCCGGTTTCGATGGCAATTCTCCAGGCCCAGATCAATATGCAAATGACACAGCCAACCCTCTCGGTGTGGTGGGATGAAAAACTCGACCAGGAATTCCTCATGAAAGCGGCTGAATGTATTAAGACAGGTGTCGGCTACCCGGCATTCTTTAACCAATCAACCTATATCGCTCATGAGTTGGAAACGAGCGGTTTGCCTGTTGAACTGATACGTAAACATGCAGCCATCGGTGGCTGCACCGAACCTACCCTACAGGGAATGTCGTACGGCATTGTCCAGGCCGGGTTCGTGAATCATGGAAAGCTCATCGACCTGGTTCTGAACCAGGGAATCGATCCTTATACTGGGATCCGTATGTTCGAATCCCGAAACCCTCAGACCTATGAGGAGGTTCGCTCCTATTACCTCGAAATGATGCATTATGCGGTGCGTAACTGGCAGCAATACTGGAATTATGTGATGATTGCACACCGGAATACGGTGCCGCTTATATTCTGTTCGGTTTTTGTCAGGGATTGCCTCGGTGAAGGAAAATGCATGGACGATGGAGGCGCATTAAGCAATAATTCGATCACCACCCTGTCGTCAGGAATGGTGAATGTGGCGAATTCGCTCGCTGTAATTAAAAAACTGTGCTTCGACGATATGATTTGTTCACTCGGCGAACTATTCCATGCCGTAAGCGAGAACTGGGAAGGATATGAAATGCTCCGCAAAAAGGCATTGGCTGTACCGCATTGGGGCAACGACCAGGCTTATGCCGACGATATTTTCCTGGGATTATTCGACGAATACTGCTCCTGGGTTAAAGGGCAGAACAACTACCTCGGTGTTCCTTATGATCCTTCCATGCTTGCTATATCGACACCTGTGCCTTTCGGGAAAGTCTGCAATGCTTTCCCCGATGGCAGGATGAAGGGTGAGCCACTTGCCGACGGGGTAACTTCCCCGTTCCCGGGAAGCGATGTATGCGGACCAACAGCCGTGATACGCTCTTCATCAAAAGTTGACCATCGTAAGATTCGCGGCGGTCTTCTCAACTTAAAGTTTCACCCTTCGGCACTTAAAGGAGAGACTGGTTCGAAAAACCTGCTTGCCCTTATAAAGACCTATTTCGAAAAACCCGGATTTCACGTACAGTTTAATGTTGTGGATTCCCGTATGCTCAAAGATGCCCAGTTGAATCCCGAAAATTATCGCGATCTCGTTGTACGAGTTGCCGGGTTCTCGGCTTATTGGGTGGAAATGAGCAAAGCCTTGCAGGACCAGGTGATCTGGCGGACTGAACACAGTCTTTAGATAAAGGCAGTCCGGATGAGGGGAATAATAATCAATATTCAGCATTATGCAGTTCATGACGGGCCAGGGATAAGAACCCTGGTGTTTTTCAAGGGTTGTACAATGAATTGTGCCTGGTGCTCAAATCCCGAATCACAATCTCCCGGGCTACAGTTAAGGTATATTGCATACCGCTGCAAACTTTGCCTGAAATGTGTTTCGGCATGCACGAATACAGCCGTTTCGCTGAACGACGGACACCTGGGACATTCATTCGATCTATGCAACGATTGTGAATCCAGAACATGTATCGACAACTGCAGCTACGATGCAGTTACTCTGACAGGAAAGGATATCTCTTCCGACGAACTGCTCGGAATTATTTCAGCCGATATTTCCTTTTACACTAATTCAGGAGGAGGAGTTACGTTTTCGGGAGGTGAGCCTTTTGCCCAGCCTGAGTTCCTTGTCGAAATACTGCAAAAATGCAAATCGCACGGTATTCATACTGCCGTTGAAACCTGCGGATGGGCTTCCGAAAAAGCATTTCGTGAAGCTTTGCCCTATACCGATCTCTTCCTGTTCGACCTTAAAATTATAAATCCTGAATCCCATATTGAATTCACGGGCAAGCCTGTCGACCTCATCCTTTCAAATCTTGCAATGCTTACATCACTGAAAGCCAATATAATTATAAGGGTACCATTGATTCCTGGTATAACTGATTCAAAAGAAAACCTGGAGGCGATCGCAAAAATTATGCACCAAAATCAGCTGAAACAGATCGACCTCATGCCTTATCATAATCTTGGTGAAGACAAATACCAAGAACATGGAATGAAATACAGCCTGGATCAACTCAAACCAGGTGATTCAAGGCAAAATATTGCAGTCCGTGATTATTTCCTTGCACAAGGCTTCATATGTGAAATATTCTGAAACAGATAAGTTTATTTCATATGCAGGAAAAGCCGTTTTCAGTGCGACTTTCTATTCTGATTGAAACTCAGCGACAGCTTCATCAAGGCTCCGTGCAAAAAGGCCTTTCACTTCGGCCTTTTCGCCCCAGTCGAGGATAAGTTTTTCGGTCACCTCTGGTCTCAGGCCGGCAATTATAAGTCGTATCCCCTTTTCAGACAACCCACGATTGAACACCCATAATGTGTCGCATCCGGCCAGGGCAACAACAAGTATTGATGAGATGTCAAAGATAAATCCTTCCAATTTCCCGTTTGATGAACGGATCAACTCTTCGGTCTTGTTATGAAACAGGTTGCAATTAGCGAAGAATAGCGGGCCTAAAAACCGGTATATGATAACTCCCGGGGATTGGCTTTGTTGAAGGCTTGGTTTGGGTGTAGTGACAGTCGTCCGGATTCGATTTTCCTGGCATATTACCTTTTTAGCTATTTATCATTACTTAGGATTTCGCTCCGGAGAGGATAATTTGTTCCACGAGGCGGCAAAATCAATCATTAATAATAAATGATCCAAGTGGGTTTCCCTTTTATACCAGATTTGTAAAAGGAAGTGAAAAAGCATTGGTTTTTAAAGCCCAAAATCAATACTTTTGACCATTCTGAAAACGGGAATATTTGTTGGAAACCGTTACCTGAAGAATTACACCGGATTATGAAAAAACAATTATATCTCAGTTTATTAGCACTTACATTCCTGGCCGGAGTAACATTTTCGCAAAAAGTATCATCATACCGGCACATACCCGAAAAAACACCGGTTGGGTTTGAATCCGAAATCAACGAATTCCTGCGACAGGATTCCATATCCTTCCCTCCTGCCCGTGCATGGTTGTTCACCGGAAGCTCAACCATACGCAAATGGGACAACCTGAAGACTGATTTTCACGAAATAGCCCTTATACATCGCGGGTTCGGCGGTTCCACGATGGAAGCACTTGATTATTACATGGATTATATTGTAATTCCTTATAAACCCTTCAAAATCATTGTGTATGAAGGCGATAACGACTTGGCCAAAGGCGTCACCCCCGATGAATTTATCCGCCAGTGCGACACATTTATAAAACGGGTCCACGAAAAATTACCCCGCACAAAAATCTATTTCCTGGCGATCAAACCTTCGCCTTCGAGACTGAAATTTATGCCTGTGCAGGACGAAGCAAACTACAAGCTTAAAAAACTCCTGCATAAACGGCGTAATACCGGCTTTATCGATATCAGGCCGCTGATGTACGATCAGTCAGGAAAAATACGCCAGGATTATTTTGAATCCGACATGCTTCACATTACTGGTGAATGTTATAAAATCTGGGCTGATTTCATAAAAGAAAGATTACAAATCCGATAGTTGGTAAAAATGTGTGGGTTGATAAAAATTCCACATCAAAGAAATCAGAAACCAG
>CAISRK010000448.1 GCA_903887815.1 uncultured Bacteroidales bacterium
GGTCGGTTTAATGCTGCCAATCCCTGGTACGACTTTAATTTTACCGGTACGAGCTCGTACCCCAGAACAATGATTAACATGGACTATACCCTAACTCAGAAACTTGATTTTATTACCAAAGGTTTGTCTTTTTCAGGTAAGCTGGCGTTTGATAATACGTTCAGAAATAATGGGGTAAAAATTGGAAATGCCGGGGTTACTACGAAAACAATCTCAAAGGATTTTTACCTCCTGGGTGGTTATTACGACTATAACACCAAGACCTACATGCTGAATGGCGGCCCTGCCAATATGGACAACTATACCACCTATACCGAACCCACTGCAGGGAAGGAAGGTTTTGGGTGGGTAAAAACTCCTAATTCAATCGGAACTGAGACTGTCTCTTTGGGAAATGCCGAGCGCAGTTTGTATTATCAATTACAATTGCAATACAGCAGGTCGTTTGGGAGGCATAGCGTTACGGCAATGGCCATGTTTAGCCGCACTCAATCCGAAACGGGCAGTAACTGGCCCCATAAAAGGGAAGATTGGGTAGGACGTATCACTTACGATTACAATCAGCGCTATTTCTTTGAAATGAATGGAGCTTACAATGGTTCCGAAAAATTTGGTCCCGATTATCGATTCGACTTTTTCCCTTCTGTTGCAGGGGGATGGATGATCTCCAATGAGCGTTTATTAAAAGATAAAAAATGGCTTAACAAGCTGAAATTAAGGTATTCGTATGGGTTAGTCGGTAACGATAATCTTAATACTGGAAGTACGTGGCCTTATTTAACCATCTGGAATACCTATAGCGTCGATCCTTATGAGAATAATTATTATGGATATCCTGCTCCTTACACAGCTTATATCAGATACAACGAGGGAAACCCAGGTAATCCAGATTTACATTGGGAAAAATCAGCAAAACAGAACCTGGGCTTTGAATTTGCAGCTTTAAATAACAAAGTCAGCATAACCGCAGATATTTTTGATGAAAAAAGAACCGATATGTTGATTGGAGCAAGTGACAGGGCAAGTACTGTGCCCCCGATTTTTGGAAAACCCGCCCCACCGGCAAATATTGGAAAGGCAAATTCCCGGGGAGCTGAACTGGAAATAACTTACCGTAATTCGATTAAAAAAAATCTTAACTATTGGATAACTGCTAACTGGTCCATTGCAAGAAGCAAGGTGATCTATAAAGAATCCACAGAATTAACTTTGCCGCATCAAAAACCGGAAGGCAAGCCGTTAGACCAGACTATGTCGGGAATTTCAACCGGATTCATCCAAAGTTGGGACGACTTGTATTGTGCCACAGGAGCTGCTAACGCCGCTTCAAATAGTTTCTTACTACCGGGGGATCTGATTATGCTTGATTTTAATGCCGATGGAAAATACTATAGTACCGATGATAACGTTCCTTACGGTTATCCAACCTATCCGCAAAACAATTATGGAATAGCCCTGGGAGCTGATTTTAAAGGATTTGATTTAACAATGAGATTTTTAGGAGCCTATAACGCCACTCGCAGGATTGCACCCCCAATTTTCTATTACGATAATACTTATGTACCTACAGCATATTTGCGGGATACCTGGACCCCTGAGTACAATAATAGTAACCCTTCTTATCCGGCACTGGCGATGAGTGCAATAACCTATAATCCTACCGGGCAATATAATGAATTTGATGGATCCTTTTTCAGATTGCAATCCATTCAGTTGGGTTATTCAATACCAAAACAGCTTATTGAGCCCTTACGCATAAAAAGTCTAAAGCTGTATGTGAATGGAAAAAACTTATTTCTCTGGACTAAAATGCCTGACGATGGAGTGGGTATGGATGATCCCGGGACTAATAATTATCCTACCAAGAAGCAAATCAATATTGGTTTAAATCTCCAGTTTTAATAAACCGTCATAAACTTCAAAAAAATGAAAAGATATACAATTAAAATAGGTATGATACTGGCAGTTGCCTTTATACTGTCCGGTTGTAAGGAGTATTTGAACATTCCTCCTGAAGCAGCAATAACTGAAGAACAGATTTTTGGCTCTTATGCACCCTTCCAGGGATTTCAGGATCAATTATTGAATAATTTGGTCGATTATAACAACCATGGAGCCAGGGTAACGCACTCCGTTGGTGGGGAGGCACTATCGCCTTCAGCACAATCTGTTTATAACGGCAATCTTGGTAACTACACGTATTTGTTAACTGGCCGTGGTATCTATAATCCCTCCGAAGGAACTGCATTTTCCGCCGGTTTGTATACTTCCATGTGGGAAAATATTCGTATGACCAACGTATGCCTCGAAGAATTAAAATCAGGAATTTTAACTGACGCAACCGACGAGCAAAGAAACTGGCTAAAAGGGCAAGCGCTCTTTTTCAGGGCATACTATTACTACGAATTTGTAAGGTCTTTTGGCACAGTTCCTTATGTCGATAAGGTGCTCACAGCTGAAGAACAAGATATGAAACGCCATTGGACCTACAAAAAAGATGGAAAGACCTATAAGGATGTTCAGGCCGTGTTTGAAAGAATTGTGGAAGACTTTGATGCCGCAGCAGCCTTATTGCCTGCCAACTGGCCTTCACCAAATATCAATTGGGGCCGTCCTTCCAAACTGGCCGCGCTGGGTTTTAAAGCGAAAGCGCTTCAGTTCTCAGCGAGTCCACTTTTTAATCAGCAGGCTACCGGAGTTTTGGATTATGACAAAGACTTACTCAACAGATGTGCAGTTGCCTGCAAAGATGCAATCGATTTAGCGGTAAGTCTGGTTGGTACCCAACCTGCTGGTATGCCAGTGGCAGATGCGGATGGGCTGACTAAATGGGCCGATATGCGGACAGCATTTGCAACTAAAGACGGTACACAGCCTTATACACCGGAAGTCCTGTTTCACCGGACCATTGACAGATTTGGTGCGCCAATTGTCAGCCAATCTACAGCCAGAAACTATGCTCAGAACCAGCTTACCGGTCAAAAAGCTGCACAAGGCTCTCAAAATTATTTGGATAAATTTGAAATGAAAGACGGTTCACGATATAAAATATCCTATGATAATAATATAGCCCGTCGTTGGGCCGATCGGGACAACCGTTTTAAGTTTAATTTTTACATGCATGGTGATGTAGTTGATAAAATTACGTTGAATTTTTCGACTGCTCAATTATCAGCAGACGGAGCACAGAATAGTAACGCCGTACGAAAATTTTTATCCGATGGTGTAACCAAAAATAATCCGGGACTGGCCGCTTTTTGTACACCGTTATTGCGGTTGGCCGATATCTATCTGACTTATGCCGAAGCAGTCTATGAGAGTACCGGAAGTTATACAACAGCTCCGGCAGGACTTACCATGACTGCTGAGCAGGCAGTGAATAAAATAAGGATCCGTGCAGGGCAACCAACAGTTGCCGCTACTTTACCTCTCTATGCGAATAATCCGCTTCCGGGTAGCTGCGAATTGGCTTCCGATCCGGCATTCAGACTGCTTTACCGGAATGAAAGAGCAGTTGAGTTTGCTTACGAAGGAGTCTATTGGTTCGATATCAGACGATGGAAAAGAGCACAGCTGCAGGATGGTGTTCAATTACAGGCACTAAGTTTTGATGTTACTACTGCTAAGGTTATTATCGAATCTACCGTCAAGCGTACAAATGTGACTGGATTTGTATTTAAAGATCAGCACTATTGGATGCCCTTTGATGTTAGTTTAACCAGATTTACAACTGATTGGGAACAAAATCCCGGATGGTAGATAATAAAACCTTAATAATGCAATCTATTATGAAAAGTAAAATATTATTAATAAAGATCAACTGTTTGATAGTGTTGTTTAC
>CAISRK010000449.1 GCA_903887815.1 uncultured Bacteroidales bacterium
ACTTCAGCTTTTGTACGATAAACTAGAACGCAAAGCCCCGAAGCAGCTCGACCTGCTGATCGAATACATACAGCTTTCGAAAATAATGTCGGATCACCCTTTGGAGGTTTCGCGCAAAGAATTGTTTACCCGCATCGACGATGCAGCTTCGAAATACAAAGCCCTTGAGAAAAAGGGCGTTTTCGAGGAATATGATAAGGAAATCAGCCGGCTGAACTACAGGCAGGCAACCCATACAGCCGAAAGCATCGAATTAACTATCGATCAGCAACGCGTACTGGAGGAGATTTCCAATTCGTTTTCAGCCAAAAATGTTACCCTGCTGCATGGTGTAACCTCCAGCGGTAAAACCGAAATTTATATCAAGCTCATAAAAAAGATGCTGGATGAGGGGAAGCAGGTTCTTTACCTCTTGCCTGAAATTGCGCTTACCACGCAGATAATCAACCGGCTGCAGAAATATTTCGGCAGTGAAGTAGGTGTATATCATTCGAAATACAACGAGAACGAGCGGGTCGAAATATGGCAGCACGTTGCCGGTACCGGGAGCCAGTCGTTCAATGTGCTGCTGGGTGCCCGGTCGGCATTGTTTCTGCCGTATAAAAACCTGGGTCTTATTATTATTGACGAAGAACACGATGCTTCATACAAACAGTATGATCCGGCACCACGTTACAATGCCCGCGATACTGCCATCTTCCTGGCTTCGATGCACGGGGCAAAAGTCCTTATCGGTTCTGCTACTCCCGCTGTGGAGAGTTTTTACAATGCCAGCCTGGGGAAATACGGGCTCAGCATTTTGGCCGACCGGTATGGCGGGATTTTGCTCCCTGAAGTAAAGCTGGTGAATCTCAAGGATGAACACCGGAAGAAAACAATGCAGTCGATCTTTTCGTCCGCATTGATAAAAGAAATAGAACTGGCATTGGAGGCGAAGGAACAGGTGATTCTTTTCCAGAACAGGCGCGGTTTTTCGCTGCATATCGACTGCGATAACTGCGGCTGGATACCTCATTGTGTGCAATGTGACGTTTCGCTGGTGTACCATAAAAAGCTGAATCAGCTCCGTTGTCATTACTGCGGTTACACCACACGCATCCCCGATAAGTGTCCTGATTGCGGTCATACGCACCTGGTAATGAAAGGTTTCGGTACCGAAAAGATTGAGGAAGAACTTTCGCTCATCATCCCGCAGGCCCGTATTGCGCGCATGGATCTCGACAGTACACGTTCGCGTTTTGCTCACCAGAAACTGATTGCCTCCTTCGAAGAACGAAAAGTGGATATCCTGGTCGGAACGCAGATGGTTACCAAAGGGCTCGATTTCGATCATGTTAGCCTGGTCGGAATACTGAACGCCGACAGCCTGTTGTCGTATCCCGATTTCAGGGCTTTCGAGCGTGGATTCCAGCTCATGGCTCAGGTTGCAGGGCGCGCCGGGCGGAAAAATAGGCAGGGCAAGGTGCTCATACAGGCATATAATCCTTCGCATCCGATACTCGGCATGGTACTTCAGCATAATTACGAAGCCATGTACCTGGGTCAGCTGCTTGAACGAGAGCGCTTTAACTACCCTCCCTTCTGCCGCCTTGTGCAACTGTCGCTCCGCCATGTTGATGCCGACCTGGTGAACAAAGCATCGGATGAGCTGGCAAAAAGACTTAAGAAGTTATTCGGGAAAAGGGTACTGGGGCCTGAATATCCCGTGGTATCAAGGATAAGAAATCAATACCTGAAAAATATTTTATTAAAATTCGAAAAGGGAATTCCTTTGCCGCAGGCCAAGGACGAAATCAGGAATGCCATTATTAAACTCAATGCACTACCTGATTTTAAATCGGTCAGGGTTGTGATTGATGTGGATCCGATGTAGGAATTAGTATATTGGGTCTGATAATAAAAGGATTTATTGTTCTGGTTGGCTTACAGCGGAGTGACAGACGAATGAAAAACATTAAACATTGAATTAAGAATGAAAAAGTCAGAGGGCGGGGTTTCCATCTGAGTTTTGAATTCTGCGTTTTATGTTTTTGATTATACTTTTATGGACAAATTTTGGGGAATATAAAAGCAACACTGCTAAGTACTAATCTTGCAGTTATTTCAATTTCGGGAAATTTATGATAGAGAAGAATTTCTAAAACAACCCGTGCAGGTTAGCCTGAACGCGTTCGATGATCTGCCCGAGGTCCTCGGGGTTATCCTGGAAATTGATGTTATCTACATCAAAAATCAGCAATTTGCCTTCAGTATAATTATTGATCCAGTTTTCGTACCGGTCGTTAAGGCTTTTCAGGTAATCGAGGCGGATGGATGCTTCGTATTCGCGTCCCCGTTTCTGTATATTTCTTACCAGTGTAGGGACATCGGCACGCAGGTATATCAGCAGATCCGGAGGCTGTATGAAAGATGACATTAGCTCGAACAGCGACTGGTAATTTTCGAAGTCGCGGGTTGTCATCAGGTTCATTGTATGCAGGTTAGGCGCAAAAATATGGGCATCTTCGTATATAGTACGATCCTGGACCACATTCTTGCCGCTTTTCCGGATATTTACAATCTGGCGGAACCGGCTGTTGAGGAAATAAATCTGGAGGTTGAACGACCATCGCTGCATATCTTCATAAAAACTTGGCAGATACGGGTTGGTATCTACATCTTCATAATGCGGCTGCCATCCGAAGTGTTTGGCCAGAAGGCCCGATAATGTCGTTTTCCCGGATCCTATATTTCCAGCTATTGCTATATGCATGCCCATAAGTTCAAATATTTTCAGTCAGCTAATTTATTAAGAATCTCGATGAGGATATCAATCTTTTTTGTTTTGTTAATAAATAGTATGCCGTTTCTGGTTTCTGGTTTCAAGTTGCTGGTTTCAGGCGACAAAGTCAAAAAATGCTTATCGATTTTGAGAATACAGGCATACACCCGGTATAATTCTCAACCAGGTCATTTATACAGCACTTGAGGTTAAAAGGCGAAAGCCTTCAATATCAATGAGTATGACGACATAATAAACATCAGGCATCTTTTCCGTTTAGCGCCAGTATTTCTTCCACGTATTTTCGTTCGTTCGAGAGGCGCGGAACCTTATTTTGCCCGCCCAGTTTTCCGCGTTCACGGAACCAGTTATAGAATGTTCCTTTTTCGACCGTCCTTATAACCGGGAGCAACAACATCATATTGTGGTAGCGCTTGGCTTCGTAATCCGAATTTAGGGATTTTAAGGCATTATCGAGCACCTCGCTGAAGTATTCGAGGTTTTCGGGAGAAGTTTCAAATTCAATAACCCATTCGTGAGCAGCTTTTAAATTATCCTTTAGGAAAATGGGTGCTGCAGTGTATTCGGTAACTATAGCAGACGTCTTTTCGCAGGCGGTAGCCAGGGCTTTTTCGGCATTATCAATAATAAGTTCCTCGCCGAACGCATTAATAAAGCTGCGTGTACGACCCGTAATCTTAATCCTGTAGGGATCGGTTGAGGTGAAAATTACAGTATCTCCTATCATGTAACGCCACAATCCTGAATTGGTGCTAATCACCATGGCATAGTTTATACCTGTTTGCACTTTCCACAAGGGGAGAGTAACAGGCTTGTCAATGCCAATTGAATCGGCCGGCAGAAATTCGTAAAAAATTCCATAATCGAGCATCAGCAGCATATCGTCGCTGTCAATCCTGTCCTGTATGCCAAAAAAACCTTCACTTGCATTATACGTTTCAAGATAATGCATTCCCGGCGGGCAGATTTTCCGGAATTGTTCGCGATAGGGCGTAAAACTCACGCCGCCATGGATAAACAGCTCGAGGTTTGGCCATACTTCACTTATATTGGTTGCACCTGTAATTTCAAGAATTTTATTCAGCAACACCAGGGTCCAGGAAGGAACGCCGGTAATATTGGTCACATCCTCATCCTTGGTGATCATTGCCATACGGTAGAGTTTTTCTTCCCATTCGTCCATTAGGGCAACACTTATATCGGGTGTACGGATAAGTTGTATCCAGAAAGGAAGATGCTCCATAAGTATAGCCGAAACATCGCCATGGTAGGTGTCGGCTATTTCGTTATCGGCGCGGAAACTTCCACCCATTCCTAATACTTTCCCGCTGAAAATAAGTGAATCGGGGTAGTTGTTGCAATAGATTGACAGCAGGTCCTTGCCTCCTTTCATATGACATTCTTCAAGAGCCTCGCTGGTGACAGGTATAAACTTGCTCTTATCGCTCGTGGTACCCGAACTCTTAGCAAACCATTTGGTTTCGGTTGGCCACAAAATGTTGTTTTCGCCTTTCCGGAGCCTGTCGATATAAGGCTTCATGTCGGTATAATCACTAATAGGTACCCTCGAGCAATACTGCTCAAACGATTTAATAGAGCGGTAGTCGTATTTTAATCCCCATTCGGTATCGCGGGCGGTATGCAGCAGGTTCTCGAACCATTCTTCCTGCACATCGTGCGGGTATTTCATAAACAGTTCAATCTGGTGGATACGTTTTCGTATAAACCACGAAATCACGGAATTAAAAAGGGTCATAATTTAATAGGTTCAGCGGATACGATTTTTCAAAAATACGCAATTATCGGGAGCAATTTCAGGCTCAGCGAAATTGATTTATCCACAATTTACACAGATGATCCATGAATAAACAGAAATATGTATGTCGATCTATGCTTAATCTGTGTACATCGGTGGTTTTTCTATTTATTTTATTTCTAAAAGACTATCTTTAATCCCCTTTAAATATGTATTAAAATGCAAAAACGTAATGCCCTTATAGCTGGCTCCAGCGGACTGGTTGGAAGCAGCCTGCTCAGGCAGCTGCTCGAAAATGATAATTACGAAAAAATCCTGGTCCTTGTACGAAAGCCAATCGGGAAGTCGAATCCGAACCTAATACAGTGCCAGGTTGATTTTGATCAGCTTGAGTCTTTTAAAACAGATGTCAGGATAGATGATGTTTTTTGTTCCCTCGGAACAACTATTAAAACCGCAGGTTCGAAGGATGCATTCTGCAAAGTGGACCACGATTATGTGCTTAACCTCGGGAACTGGTGCGCTGCCAATGGTGTGCAACGTTTCCTTGTTGTAAGCGCTATGGGGGCCGACCAGGGATCATGGGTGTTTTACAACCGCGTTAAGGGGAAAATGGAAAAATCGGTTAGCCGGCTAAATATTGCGCAGATACAGGTTTTCAGGCCTTCCGTGTTGATGGGAAACCGTGCTGAAAAACGCGGAGGTGAAAAAATCGCTCAGGCGGTTATGGGAGGACTGGGATTTTTATTTGCCGGGCCCTTGCTTAAATACAAAGGAATACACGCCGATGTGGTTGCCGGGGCTATGATAAAGTCTGCGGCAAATGATGTTAAAGGATTTAAAATATTTGATTCAGGGGAGATGCAGAGGATGTGAAGGATTTCGGATTGGCGAATCATGAATAGGTTCATCTCTCAGGATTAAACTTATCTTTAATCTGTGGTAAAAAGAAATAATCTGAAATTCAATTAAGCTACTCTGCGAGTTAATTGAATCAACCTCAGCCTGAAGAACTTTAAAATCAAAACGCGATTTTGTAATTTTCTGATTATTGCATTACATTTGATTGATCAAATCCATTCCTATGCAAACTATTCCCGCTTTTTTTGAAGAAAATGTAAGCAAGTTTCCCGATAACATTTACCTCTGGGAGAAAACAGGCACCGCATACGAAGGCACCACCTACTCCCAGGTAAAGAAACTGGTTCGCCAGTTTGCAGCCGGGTTGCTGAGCCTCGGCGTTGAAAAAGGCGATCGCATAGCATTGATGTCGGAAGGCCGTAATGCATGGGTAGTAAGCGAACTTGGGATACTTTATATCGGAGGAATAAATATTCCATTGTCGGTTAAACTTGCCGAACCCGACGAGATTCGTTACCGCCTGGCTCATGGTGGAGCCGCTTATGCGATAGTATCGGGCAACCAGGCAAAGAAAATCAGGGAAATAAAACACATGTTGCCTGACTTCAAAAAGCTGATTCTGCTTGACGGGGAAGCTGAAGATGCCAATGAAATTACTTACGGGGCGTTGCTTGCTGCCGGGATAGAATTTCTCGGAAGCTCAGAAGAAAAATTCAAAAAGGTCTGCAGCATGGTTCAACCTGCCGATCCGGCCAATATATGCTATACTTCCGGAACTACAGCTGACCCCAAAGGAATAGTACTTTCGCACAATAACTATGTGGCCAATGTCCTGCAGGGCTATACGCTTATGGATATTCCACCGCTTTATACCACTTTACTTATCCTGCCCTGGGACCATGCTTTTGCACATACAGCCGGTATTTACTGCATGATGGGAAAAGGAGCCTCGCTGGCCTCAATCCAGGTAGGGAAAACCGGTATGGAAACACTTAAAAATATTCCGGGAAATATCAGGGAAAACAGGCCAAACCTCCTGATGAGTGTTCCTTCGCTGGCTGCGAATTTTAAAAAGAATATCGAGAAATCGATCCGGGATAAAGGGTTTCTTATTAATGGCCTTTTTAACCATGCCCTCAAAATTTCATATGCTTATAATAATGATGGATTTACTAAAGGTCAGGGACTTACTTCGCTTTATAAACCGCTCATCAAACTCTACGATAAAATCCTTTTCAGCAAGATCCGTGAAGGGTTTGGTGGCAGGCTCGATTTTTTTGTTGGCGGAGGGGCCCTGCTCGATATTGAATTCCAGAAATTCTTTTACGCCATCGGAATGCCGATGTTCCAGGGATATGGGTTGACTGAAGCTTCGCCGATTATTTCGTCCAATTCCCTTGCCAAACATAAACTTGGCTCGTCGGGATACCTGGTAAAATACATGCTCCTGAAAATATGCGACGACAAAGGGAATGAACTTCCGGTCGGGGAACATGGCGAAATTGTGATACAAGGCGAAAATGTAATGCTTGGGTACTGGAATAATCCCGAAGCCACCGCCCAGTCGCTTCGCGATGGCTGGCTGTATACCGGCGATCTCGGCTATATGGATCCGGATGGGTTTCTTTATGTGTTGGGCCGCTTCAAAAGCCTGCTGATTGCTGACGACGGGGAGAAATACAGCCCCGAAGGAATCGAAGAAGCTTATATCGGGCAGAGCGAATATATTTCGCAGAGCATGCTTTATAATAACCAGCATCCATACACTATTGCCCTTATTGTACCCGATAAATCCAGCCTGCTGCGTCACCTTAAACACAGGCACCTTGACCCGGCTTCGGATGCCGGCATTCACGAAGCTATACGTTGTATCGGTCACGAACTGAACCATTACCGTAAACACGGCAGGTATGCAGGTATGTTCCCGGCGCGCTGGCTCCCGGCTGCCATAGGTATTATGCCGGTTCCTTTTACCGAGGAAAACCATATGATGAACTCAACAATGAAAATGGTTCGCGGAAAAATAACCAATAACTATAAACCACTCGTTGATTTCCTGTTCACTTCCGAGGGAAAGGACCTGTTTCATAAGATGAATGTGGAAAATATGAAGGCTTTCCTGACGGCATGATGAGATTGATGTTGATAGGATTGATGAGATTGATCGATTTTTCAATTATTAATTCGGCATTTCGGCAATGTGACATTTGAAAATCTGAAACCCTGAAATCCCTAACTCTAACCCGCAATCTCTTCAGTGATAACATTCCCCAACTGCAAAATAAACCTCGGTCTTTGGGTTACGCAACGCCGCCGCGACGGGTATCATAATCTGCAAACGGTAATGTATCCTGTTCCCTGGTGCGATGTACTTGAAATTGTACCGGCCGTTGGGTCCGAAACCCTTTTAACTGTTACCGGGACAAATGTGGAAGGCGAAACACATGATAATCTTTGTTTCAGGGCATGGAAACTGATGGCTGATGCGTACAATATCCCACCGGTTACTATGCATTTACATAAGGTAATACCAAGCAGGGCCGGGTTGGGCGGAGGTTCGTCGGATGCATCGTTTGCATTGAAAATGCTTAGTGCTTTGTTTGCACTCGACCTTGACAACGAAACCCTCAGGTTGCTGGCTATGCAACTGGGATCGGACTGCCCTTTTTTTATTGAAAATGTGCCATCGCTTCTGACCGGCCGTGGTGAATTGTTGAAACCGCTTACTCTCAGCCTCGATGGCTTGCACCTCGTGATTGTAAAACCACCGGTTCATGTGAGCACAGCCGCAGCTTTTACAGGAATTACGCCGCTTGAAAGGGAATATTCAATTGAGGAGTATACCAGCCTGCCGGTTACTGAATGGAAAAGAAAGCTGAATAATGATTTTGAATCTATTGTTTTCGAACTTTATCCCGAAATACAGGATTTAAAGTATTGGATGTACCGGAATGGAGCAGTTTATGCTTCATTAAGCGGAAGTGGATCGGCTATATATGGTTTGTTCGATAAAAAGCCGGGGGGGATAGA
>CAISRK010000450.1 GCA_903887815.1 uncultured Bacteroidales bacterium
TCAGATTATACGACCTGGCGCCTTCAGGCTATTATACACTTTCACACAAAGGCGAAATTATTGGACTAAACCTCGCCGGGGCGCTTATGCTTGGTAAAGATCGTTCACATTTAATTAACAACTATTTTCACTTTTTTGTTTCCAAAGAGACCAAAGCAGTTTTCAAATCCTTTCTTGAAAAAGCATTTAGAGACAAAAGAAAGGAATCCTGCGAAGTAACCCTGACAACGTGCGACAATCAGCCCCTGCTTGTCCACCTCTCAGGTATTACTGCAGAAAATGGGACGCAATGCCTGGTAACGGCAGTTGATATCTCCGACCGCAAACAGGCAGAAAACGAAATAGAGCAAAAATCGGCTATCCTCAATAATGTTCTCATCAATTTGCAGGAAGGCATTTTGCTAGAAGATTCAAACCGCAAAATTGTATTAACCAACCAGCTTTTTTGTGATATGTTTGCCATCCCGGCGCCGCCCAAAGCACTTACCGGTGCCGATTGTTCCGAATCGGCAGAACAGAATAAACATTTCTTTGTAAATCCCGAAAAATTTGTTGCTGGCATCAACCTTATTCTGGCCAATAAAAAGGCGGTATATAACGATGAACTTGAACTGCTGGACGGACGACGTTTCGAAAGAGATTATATTCCAACCTGGCTAAACGAAGTCTACTCAGGTCATTTATGGAAATACAGGGACATAACGGAACATAAGCTTGCTGAGGAAAAATTAAAGGAAAGTGAAGTTCAGTACAGGAATTTGGCGAACTCGGGTTCAGCACTTATATGGACATCGGGTACAGATAAGCTTTGTAATTATTTTAATGAAATATGGCTGAGTTTTACCGGACGGACTCTTGAACAGGAGTTAGGTAACGGCTGGACCGAAGGGGTTCATCCCGATGATTTCAATAATTGCATTGAAACCTATATCGCTTCATTTGATAAACGCGAACCATTCGCAATGGAATACCGTTTGCGACATGCAAGCGGAGAATACAGATGGATAGCGGATTTGGGTACTCCAAATTATAGCAGCACAGGTGAATTTGCCGGGTACATCGGTCATTGCTTCGACATTTCTGAACGCATAGCCAACGAAACAGCTTTAAAAAAACGATCTCAGGCTGTCGAACAAAGCCCGGTTATCATTTATATAACAAATCTGGAAGGAATCATTGAATATGCTAATCCAAAAGCTACTGAAGTCTCAGGTTATTCCTATCAAGAACTCGTAGGGCAGAATCCCCGTATATTCAGTTCGGGTGAAAAATCCACCAACGATTACAAAACCTTATGGCAGGCAATAAGCTCGGGAAAAGAATGGAAGGGAGAGTTCCATAATAAAAAGAAAAACGGCGGGCTTTATTGGGTTGCGGCAACCATCTCACCTGTGATAAATGACCTCGGGGAGGTGACGCATTACCTGGCCATTGAGGAAGATATCAGCGAACGCAAAATTACGGAGCAGAAAATTCACGACTTAAATGTAAACCTTGAAAACAGAATATCAGAAAGGACGGCCCAATTAGCCGAAAGCACTGCAAAACTTGAGCAGGAAAATGCAGAACGTCTGAAAATATCGATAGAGTTGCAGGAATCGCTGGACCGGTTAAATAAAATTGCCGACAGGGTACCCGGTGTTGTATACCAGTACCGGCTGAACGCAGATGGTTCCTCCTGTTTTCCATTTGCAAGTGAAGGCATCCGCGAAATTTACCGGGTCAGCCCCGAAGAAGTAGCCCATGATGCTTCCATCGTATTTTCAAGGATTCACCCCGACGATATCGACGGTGTGGTTACTTCCATTCAAGAATCGGCAAAAGAAAACTCCCTTTGGAAACATGAGTATAGGGTAAAGTTTAATGATGGAACTGAACAATGGTTATTGGGTAATGCGATGCCGCAGTTTGAAACAGATGGTTCAGTTTTGTGGTATGGATTTATTACCGACATCACCGATCAAAAACTGACTGAAAAAGACTTAAAACAGGTGTCATTCCGTTTAGCACTCGCCACACGCGCCGCTGGTGTGGGGGTTTGGGACTACGATCTCGTAAACAATATCCTTGTATGGGACGAACAGATGTTTGCACTTTACGGCATTGAGAGTAAGGACTTCAGCGGTGCATACGATGCCTGGCAGTCAGGACTCCATCCTGAGGACAAGGAACGGGGAGATGCCGAAATCCAGATGGCTATACGAGGCGAAAAAGAGTTTGATACTGAGTTTCGGGTGGTATGGCCTGATGGCTCGATACACGATATCAGGGCTCTTTCTATTGTTCAACATGATAGTTCAGGAAAACCTTTAAAAATGACCGGCACCAATTGGGATATCACGGCCCAAAAGCAGAATGAAACTCTATTAAATCAAACCCGGCGCAATTGCGAAACTTTTTTCAACACGATTGATGAATTTCTGTTTGTGCTCAACGAACAGGGCAATATTATTCATACCAATGAAACTGTAACCAGGAGGCTTGGCTTTAAAGCCGAAGAACTGTTGGGAGAGTCGGTTCTGATGGTTCATCCGCTTGAACGCCGCGAAGAAGCCGGGCGCATTGTTGGTGAAATGCTGGCCGGAACGGCCGAATTCTGCCCTGTACCGCTTGTTACAAAATCGGGCGATTATCTTTCGGTTGAAACAAGGGTAAAATCGGGCTTTTGGGATGGAAAGCCAGTTATCTTCGGAGTTACCAAGGATGTTTCGAAAATCAAGCTTTCAGAAGAAAAGTTTTTAAAAGCTTTTCATACAAACTCAACATTGATGGCAATTTCAACCTTAGATGGCAGGTTCATAGATGTAAATGAAACTTTTCTGAAAACATTGGGCTATTCCCGTGAAGAGGTCATTGGAAACACTTCACTGGGGCTTCAACTTTTTGAATTTTCCGAAACAAGATTTTCACTTGCAGAAAGAATAGAACATAATGTATCTATCAAAGAAGTTGAATTAAACGTAAGGACCAAATCAGGTGAAATCCGATACGGTTTATTTTCTGCTGATACCATCTTCATCGGGAAAGAATTGTGTTTATTGACGACAATGATCGATATAACCGAGCGGAAACGTTCGGAGGAGGCATTAAAGGAAAGTGAAGCCAGGTTTTCCTCTTTTATGCAATATCTACCTGCTGTAGTCTCCTTAAAAGATCATAAAGGCCGTACACTGTTCGTTAACAGGTATATGGAGGATGCTTTTGGCGCTTCCGACTGGATCGGTAAAACCATGCTGGAAGTTTTTCCAAATGAAACAGGCGAAAAACTATGGTCTAATGATCTTAATTCATTGCAGCTTGGTTTCCAGAAATTTGAAGAAAGCATGGTTCAGCGGGATGGGAAACTACACCATTTCGAAACACAAAAGTTTACTATTGACCGGTCGGGACTGGAACCCTGGCTGGGAGGCATTTCGCTTGACATCACTGAGCGCAAGCACGCTGAGGAAGAAATCATTAAATCAAGAGAAGAAGCGGATAAGGCTAATCGTGCAAAGAGCGAATTTCTCTCGCGCATGAGTCACGAACTGCGCACACCCATGAATTCAATACTTGGATTTGCCCAGTTAATGGATATGGGCGAACTTAATCCAAAACAAAAGAAAAGTGTAAGTTATATTTTGTACAGCGGGAAATATCTTCTCAACCTGATTAACGAGGTTCTTGACATTTCGGGTATCGAAGCAGGCCGGGTTTCGCTTTCGTTTGTTAGTGTGCAGTTAAGCAGCATTATCAGGGAAACACTTGACACCGTTTATCCTTCGGCCAGCGCGCTGAATGTAAAACTCGAATTAATAGATGCGGATCAGAACCGGCTTTTTGTCAAAGCCGATTATCATCGGTTAAGGCAGGTGTTGCTTAATTTAATCAACAATGCTGTCAAATATAACCATAAAGGGGGTTCAGTCATGATCAGAACCGAATTAAAGCAGGCAACAGCCCCGGCAATATCATTTGTAAAAATATCGGTAAGCGACACAGGGGCCGGAATAAATCCTGAATTTATCGAAAAACTCTTCATGCCATTCGAACGGCTCGGAGCCGAGCAAACTGGCATTGAAGGTACAGGCCTCGGGCTTATGGTGGTTAAAAAACTGATGGAAGCCATGGGAGGAAGTGTTGGGGTTGACAGCGTGCCTGGGGAAGGCAGTACATTCTGGATTGAATTGCCGCACATAGCAGAACTGGAAAAAGAAACTGAGCTAAACGAACAAAGTCCAGTATTGCAGGCGATGGTAACAGAAAAAGCCGGAACCATCCTTTATATCGAAGACAATTCCTCCAACACCGAATTAGTGGAGCAAATCCTACTCGATCAACGGCCAACTATTCATCTGGTGAGTAATAAGCATGGAGCGCTGGCCGTTTCCCTAGCCATCGAATATGCACCGGATTTAATTCTTCTTGATCTCGATTTGCCGGATATACAGGGGTTCGAAGTGCTCAGACTTCTTCAGGAGGAAGAAAAAACAAAGAAAATTCCGGTTGTGGTTGTCAGCGCCGATGCTATGCCTCAACAGATTGAAAAACTAATGCGTGCCGGGTCCAAAGATTATATAACCAAACCACTTGATATAATTGCTTTTCTGAAAGTGGTTGACGAGTGGGTGGGAAGTACCAAATAGTTTTCTGCTTCGATCAAATTGTTTTACTATTTCAACCGGATAAATCATTTTTCATGATTGCCGGAAAAGTACTACCGGAAATTATCTTAAGCGATTCAGATTACCAAACGCAGGCTTGCGATCAAAACCCCATTCATTACCTATTAAGTTGCCAAAGAATTGACAGGCTTGATTATGAAATCTGACACCCCAATTCCTTTGTTTTCTTCAAGGGATTTACTTTATTACCACTCTAGCACCTGTATGTTTACCAGCATCCAGGCAATACTGAGAGTGAAGATAATGGCTGGTTTTCACGAATCATTTCCCCGGCCAATGGCAAGACTTATGATAAAAGCATTAAAACTGTAATGAATTCGAACCTATACATCCTATTTATCGGACTATATATTAAGGCTAAATAGTATCATGAGTAGGTGCATAATCCGGAACTTTCAGCTCACCTGATAACCCAGGCAATCAATTTCAAATATAAATTCCTGATGCCAGTATTAACAAACCTAAAAAATGATTCCTTTTTACCAGCGAAATAGCCTCTGACATCTTAATCGAAGCGGGTTACACTCCAATTCTCTGCATTGGAGTTGGTAACATTCACCGGGTATATCTGTCGGGGACCGGGGCTTGCATCGAATACGATTTCCCCGATTTTGGTGAACTTTTTAAAGACAAACGGAAGCCCGTTGCAGCGCCAGGCATCAGGCCTGTCAACAAGTTCAAAATGAAGATGCGGCTCAGTCGAATTTCCTGAATTCCCAAGTAAAGCAACCGGCTGGCCTTCGGCAACAACATCTCCTGTCTTCACCATGAAAGAACCCGGGAAACAATGCATATACACCGCGTAAATCCCGATTCCAATATCAAGCATGAGGTAATTCCCCCCGTATTCGTCATTAGTATACAAGGGCACATTGTGTGCATTACCCGCATTCTCTGCACGGCCGTCAACCACTTTTAGTACAGTGGCTGCCGAAACGGCATAAAGGGTATCGCGGTAAGCATAATATGATGCGTTTACCCTGGGGTCGCCCGAATAGGTATCGGCCCATAAAGCACTGATCTGCTCCAGGTCGAACGCAAATTTCTCACCAGTGTAAATAGTACCATCGAGGAAGAATGTAATATAATAATGATAATCCATTGATGACTGGTTGTTAATCAGGTAGTAGTTCCCCTTAACAGGTGAAGCGATCACACGGGGAGATTCACTACTCCGTGGCTGGAAAATCCCTCCCTCCACGGTAACATCCTTGTTATTGATTGTATCTCTCAGGACAAAACGATGCGATATGTTTTCAGGTACCGGCTGATTGAGCGGGATGGGCAACTGTATTGAGAGGTAATATTTATCTATTTTATCCTGTCCACCCGGTAAAGGATCTTTCTGTATTAAAGGCAGAGCGGCCTTTTCAATTGTCATCAGGACTACCCTTGAAGCGTTATCCAATACATCAATCCGCTGAAGCAGGAGACCTTCTTTTTCGTATTCCCAGGTTTTGAGCATATACCCAATGCGAAGGTATTTCTCGGTTTTGTATGGGATATAGTTTTGTTCCACCACTATCCGATCGGTGGCATTGTCAATCTTTTTGCAGGATATCGTTGATAATAATGCGATAATAATAATGTGGCTGAGCAGAAATTGGAGCTTTGTCATGATTTGTGGCGTATTGTATACATATTTTATTAATTTCAGAGTGGCTGTGCAATTCTCGTTTTGTTATCTTGTGGTACTTTATACCATTCTGAATTGATAGTGGACGCATTGGGAGCCTGGTTTGAACAGTAATATATATTATCAACCCAAACAATTCGTTAATGTGCACCCATAAGAAGGGCCATTGAAATAAATACAATCCATGATTAAAGCTGATTTAGCGCCATGGTTAAGTTTTTTCAATAAGTACTTCTAAATTTCAATAATTACTTCCGTACAGTATATTCATGAACCGATAGAAAAGAAAATCGGGAGTCAATTCCAGCTGGCAATTAAAATAGATAATCACCGTACAGTCCATTGTATTGCTGTGGTACATGGAAGTAGTAAAACCAGGCAGGGATCCGTTGTGTCCATAAAAGGAGCCCCTTCTGAGCATGCATAATCCATAAGCAAGACCGGGGTCTAAAGAATTCATGTCATTAAGCCTTCGCTGCTGAAGGGAATCAGAAAGGAGACCTCCCATTACCAGAGCCTCAGAATATTTTTGCAATTCGCGTGGCGTGGAATAGGCCGAACCGGCTGCCCAGCCCCAAGAAATATCAAAGTATTCTGTCAAATCAACATTTTCCTCGTATCCTCCTGCATAATAACCCCTTCCATGTATGCCGGGTAAATCCTTTCCGGAAGTCAAGAACCCGGTATGGCTCAGATTTAGTGGTTTGATAATCCGGTTTTCAATTTCCGATTCCAGTGAATTTCCGGTCAGTTTCTCGATGAGCATGCCAAGGATGATGGTATTTGTATTGGAATAATACATGCCTTTTCCGGGACTGAAATAGAAGTTATGGGAAAATCCGATATCAACGGACTTCTGCGGTGTCCATACTTTTGTCGGATTGACGAACAGTGTATTCCGCCAATTTGTATCATCAGTGAAATTATATATTCCGCTGGTCATATTGCAAAGCATTGCAATTGTGATACTGTCCGCTTTTGGATACCCGGGATAAAATCGCGAAAGCTTGTCGTTAAGAGCGAGTTTGCGCTCGTCGACCAACTGCAGCAAAACAGTACCTGTCAGTGTCTTGGTATTGCTTCCGATCCTGAAAGTATAGCTGCCATCCATTGGCAACTTGTTAGGTATGTCGCTGTATCCCGCAGTGTAAATCCAGTCGATGCCCCTTTTATGATCGACCACAAGAGCCACAATGCCAGGCACATGGGTGTTTTTAACAATTGAATCCGTTACAGCTTTCATCTGGTCGATGAGCGGTTGGTTAGGGCTGTTTGTTGTTTCATCTTTCCTGCAACCGGCAACCAGCCCAAGAAGAATTAACGACACGGCAATATAGGTTTTAGTTTCCATAAATTATTGTTACATGAATATATAATTGCCTTTAAAAGAACTTATTTATTTATTGCACAAAGAACACTTTTGATTCTTCATTCATAACAAATTTGATTTAGTGCAGGTTATACAGCTCGATATATTGAAAAGCGACTTCAGGCTGACAGAAATACAGGAACCGTTCCGGCAGGCGATAGCATGGAGTGCCGAGTGGAGAATGGCAAAGGCAAATGGTAACCGGTTCCCGTTTATTGTTGAAGTTAATATCCTGATTTCATCGCACAATGATCACTTTAGGGGTAGATTTGCATGATCCCGGGTTTGAAGAAATAGCCATTATTATTCAACTTTCCTGCAAGTTGAAAGGTATGAACTAATTCCCGAACTTATTCCAAAGTATGATAATATATTATTAAAAACTAAATATGATATCTGAAGCAGAAAATTTCACATTTAAGAGGCGTATTTAAAGAATAGCGAAAGCATAGAATAATTGCAGATTCCGCAACAGGGAATATGCCAAATATCCGGAGAAACCGGTTCAAGGTATTAAACTTCCCTGTGTAAGTGGGTAAAAGCCATGGAAACCTTATTTACTAACGAAAGGGATTAGGGGAAATGCAGCAACTCCCCTCCTACCCGCGTATAGGTTCATTTACCAAAATCAAAATGATGCTTCCAGTTTACAACAAGCTTCCGCTTTCTAACTTTGCTTAGGTTATCTTAGGCTTGTTCCGTTATCTCCGACCTAAGTTATCCGATTTTAACAACCTCAGTCAAGTTAGCTATTTTAAATACCATCATTATGGAAGGCTGAACGTTGACTATCGACAAATTCTCTTTGCCAAGAGCCTTGGCAATTTTAATTACAACCCGCAAAAAAGTTGAGGAGATATAGGTTACTTCCTGTAAATCGAATACGACTGAGGTTATATCATCTTTCCTGTTTTCGTCAATTTCATTTTCGACCTGACCGGAATTCAGCGAATCGATTCTGCCACTTAACGCACAGGTTAACACATGGTTATTTATGGAATATACATTCATTTGGCCAGGGATTAGAAGTTATTATTGTAAATTGAATTGATATCTTCCGCCTTAAGGGTTTCATCGAGGTATAAGGATTTATCAAACCGGATAAACCGTTCGTTTGGCCTTCGCCTCGAAATGCGCTGGATATTAAGAAGATGGCGTGCACTGATATTGTCAGTTGTAATATTTTTACCTCCAGTGCCACAGCCCAGTGTTAAGGAAGGGCTTAATTTATTGAACATTCCCCCCACGGCACCATGCGATGATGGTGTATTTACACATATCCTCCCTGCATTCATGTGAGTGGCGAAATATTTTATCTTCACGTCATCATTTGAGAAGATACTTGCCGAATGGCCTATACCACCGTGGTAGTTAAGGTCGATACACATATTGATTGCTTTTTCGAAATTGTCGACTTCATAAAATGCGAGGATTGGGGCGAGTATTTCGGATGACAAAGGGAATTCATTTCCAACCGTTTTGATTGGCGCCATAAGTATAGAAACACCTTCAGGAGCGTTAATACCGGCTTTTTGTGCAATTTCGTATGCGGGGCGGCCTACGATTTCAGCATTCATCAGGTGTGTTTTTGGGTCGATGGCAATTTTATTCAGCAGTTCAATTTCCTCATTTGAAAGAAAGTAAGCCTTGCATCGTTTAAACTCAGCTATGACTTCTTTTGCAATTTCTTTTTCAACAACTATTGCCTGCTCACTGGCACAAATTGTTCCATTGTCGAATGTTTTGGAGAATACAATCTGCTCAACCGAGAATGAAACATCAGCCGATTTCTCGATAAAAACGGGAACATTGCCAGCACCTACTCCTATGGTTGGAGTACCTGAACTATAAGCCGATTTAACAAGACCGGATCCCCCGGTTGCCAGGATAAGTGAAAGTCCTTTGTGCGACATCAACTCTTGTGTTTGTTCGCGCGTTACGCTTGTAAGCCACTGTATGCAGTCCTCCGGGGCACCTGCTGCGATAGCTGCTTCATAACATATGCGTGCGGCTTCGCTGCAGCAGTTGATTGCTTTTTTCGAAGGGCATATTATAATAGGGTTCCTTGATTTCAGGGAGATAAGAATCTTAAAAATAACCGTCGATGTGGGATTCGTGACAGGTATTATAGCCAATATGGTTCCCATAGGTTGCGCAATTTCAACAATCCCGCTCTCGTCGTCTTCACTTATTATTCCGACTGTTTTCAGGTTTTTAATATCCTCGTACACAAGCTGCGAAGCCACAACATTTTTCAGGACCTTATGTTCCCATATGCCGATATTGGTTTCGGTTTGTGCCATCTTAGCAAGCATAACCCTTTTATTAAAGGCAGCTTCGAAGACACTTTTTACAATTTTATCAGTCTGCTCCTGATTAAGCTGGCTGTATTCAGCTGCAGCCATAGTTGCATTCTGAATAATTTCATCAATAGATTTTTCCATGTGTATGATTATTTTATGACTCTCCTTTTCATCCTTACGAAAGGAAAGCAATGATTATAAATACAATTTTCTTCAATTGAAGCTTACCAGGTACACTATGGATAAATAATGATGCATTGGTGACCTCCTGGTAACCTGCTCAAGCGAGTGAACACTCTTCTTTACAGGTGCCGGTAATTACTCTTCCTGGAAATCCCGTTATAAAAATCCGTTAAACAAATATACATAACATTATCGTATTTCCTATAGTCATCATGAATAAATACACGAATGTTCCCGTTTTATGAAAAACGCTGCTCACAGCAGCTTCATAAGCTAATGGCGAAGTGGTATACATCATGGTGAGAATATTGAATTCCGGACAATGAAATTGCGAAGCGCTGGCAGGAGCTACTTTGAGATTAAGCCCGAAGTGATAAATGCCGGATTTCAGTTTCAGATGATCAGGGATATCAGGGATATACTTCTATAAGCTATATTCGTCAATTTAGAGAAGCGGTCTAACTAACACCCATATAATATAGAATCCCTGAGTAATCGTGGTTCATCAACCGTTAATGCTTATAATAACAACACGCTTCTGTATTATAATTTTCTGGCAGTGGCCACTTTCGTCACCGATTTTACCAGGGAAGGGATTGTATAATCAAAATGAATTTGACTTATTTTTAAACGCATATCAGTATGCGGATAAATGCTCTGTTTCGGGGTTGGGCTTGAGCAACAAATTTAAATAATCCCCCTTATTATCCTGACTATCTTTCCTGAACAACTTTCCTGACCTGATCTCTTTGATTTTATTCTTCATAAAACCTACAAAAAACCCGATACCAACTACCAGCATCATCATTGCAATAACCAAAGCTGCCATAAGTTGCCCGTCGCTTGCATTGCCTGTGGCTGCATTGCAGTTGATTATCATAAAGATGAACAGAAATGTTACCACCTTATTCATAGCCTGACATAGTATGCATTATCGAAAATTTTACCCTCTTATTTAATCATTGTAAAGATACAACCATTTTCAGGTAATACATACACATAAACCGAATATTTAAAAACGTGAAATCAGAATGTCGGTTTTACTAAAACAGGTCCAGGGTTCACCAGGAACAACAAATCTTCATCAGTAATTGAATGGAGTTTGACCCCACTTTTCATGTAATAAACCCAGGAATAGCTGCAGTGTAAGTTGAGCAACCTACACGACAATCATTCAATGCAGTCCAACAGTCAAGTAATCCAGTCCGACAGTTATGCCATGGGTCCGACAATTGCCGATAAAATTGAATATCCCAAAGCCAATCTGAAATGGAAATATACTATTTATAAATCAAAATAAAATCATACCACAATAAACCCTTTCGATTTTTACCCGGCTGCCCAATTGAGTTCAACATTTGAACGAATATTAATTTTTTAAATTAAATTTGTCCAGGGAACAAATTTCAAATCCAGGATATTTAATTATTTATTTTAAACGAAAATAAGAAATACGGAATTCGTAACAAATGGTTGAAGAATACACTAAATATAAACTGAACTCAAAGCTTACCCTGAAGCTATATACCCTCGTTGTACTTATTTTTTCACTCTTTTTCCTTACATTATTCCCCAAACCTGGCTATACACAGTCACCTTACTGGCTTTGGGCGAAAGTCCCGGTCGGCCCAAATCTTTTTGCAGCTGGAGTATCAGTTGTAACCGATGCATCGGGGAATGTGTATGTTTCCGGTTTTTTCGACGGTCCTTCCATAACATTCGGTACCTGCACCCTTACTGCGCCCAGCAACGGGAATGAACATCTGTTTCTTGTAAAGTATGATCGTTCAGGAAATGCGTTATGGGTTAAAGGCGCTGCCTGTACATATGGCAATTCAGGGACTTCACTCGCCCTTGATGGCTTGGGGCATATCTACATGGCGGGTAGTTTCAGCTATTCGGATATTACGTTCGGGTCAACAACCCTTATCAATAGAGGCAGTTCCGATCTATTCCTTGTTAAATATGATCTGAATGGAAATGTAATATGGGCCAAAAGTTACGGGGGAAATAGCTCCGATGGAGCCTCGGCCGTCAGAACTGACGCAATGGGAAATGTTTACCTGGCAGGGAGTTTTTCGAGCAGTGCCATTTCATTTGGCTCAGTAAGTCTGGCTAATACAAATAATAACGGAATGTATAGTTATGATTTTTATCTTGTTAAATTCGATACTAACGGGAATATACTGTGGGCTAAGAGTGGTGGAGGCAGCTACAGCGATGGAGCGTACTCGCTGGCTGTTGATAATATGGGAAATACTTTTGTGGCTGGTGAATATGGCAGCCTATCAATCACTATCGGACCTTTCATATTACTACAACAAAACAATACTCCGGGCTGGGCCACAACGGATATATTTCTTGCCAAATACAGCAGCAACGGGGATGTACTATGGGCCAGAAGAGCAGGTGGGTATTTATCAGAAACAGAAATTTCTGTTTCGGCCGGTAATTCAGGAAGCGTATTCCTGGCAGGTAATTTTTTAGGCCCGGAAATTACGTTTGGAACCGCAACATTTACAAACAACAATCCGGAAAACAACAATCTCTTCCTTGCAAAATATGCAACAGGTGGTGATGTTGAATGGGCAATGGTTGCCGGGGGAGAAGGGGATGAACTTGTGCGGTCGGTTGCTACTGACAAATATGGAAATGCCTATATAACCGGATATTCGAACAGTACATCGATTGCATTCGGCGCTCTGTCACTAAATAACCCTACCGGTAGTGGAAATTTATTTGTCGTCAAATTAAATACCGACGGAAATGCGCTCTGGGCAAAAAGCACAAATGAACCGGGCGCCTATGGGAAAGCCATTGCCGTGAGTGATTCAAATTATGTATTTATTACCGGCACCACAGGAAGCCCGACGCTGAATTTTGATTCGGTACAGGTAACCTTTCCGGTCGGTGAGTTCGGCTCGTATACGGCAAAACTTTCGAACTACACAGTTAATACTCTCCATACCGATGTTAGCTGTAACGGCGGAAACAACGGAACTGCAACTGCTATTGTCAGTGGGGGTACTTCACCGTATACCTTTTTGTGGAATACCGCCCCTCCGCAGCTAACTCAAACGGCAACGGGCCTCAGTGCAGGAATATATAAAGTAACGGTTACCGATTTGCAGGGTAAAACAATGGTAAACTATGTCACAATCAGCCAGCCGGCAGTTGTTACCTATACTTTTCAACATGTAATCTGCAAGGGGGATTCATATTATTTCAATAGCAGCTTTTACTCCATGGCAGGAATATACTACGACACCCTCAGCTCGGTTAACGGTTGCGATAGCCTGATAAAACTCGACCTGATTGAAGATCCGTTGGATACCCTGCAACTATTTCAAAGTGTGTGCCCCGGGAGCGGGTATAATTTTTTCGGTACAATTCTTACATCAGCCGGAACCTATTACCATAAATTGATTTCTTCGCATGGCTGCGACAGCACCATTTCAGTGCAGATCAGTATTAATCCTGTTTCCCTCTCCGTAAACCCGGCAACGATATGCAGTGGCAACTCCTACAGCATAAACGGGCATCAATATACAAGCCCGGGTATATACTTCGATACCCTGGTTTCGGCCCCCGGCTGCGACAGCATTATAAGAACTGATCTTAGTGTTAACCCTTCGTTTTATTCGAAGGATGTGCAAACCATCTGCAGCGGGAATGCCTATGTTTTTCATGGGAAGAATTATACTGCGAGCGGCATTTACGATGAACAGTTCACAGGAATACTGGGTTGCGACAGCGTATATGAACTTGTATTGACAGTAAACAGCGTGGATACAACGCAAAAACTGCAATCCATTTGTGAAGGAAGCAATTACAACTTTAACGGATCAGTTTTAACTGCCGCAGGCATATTTTATCATTCTTTGGCAGCTCAAAACAGTTGCGACAGCGTAATACAGCTTACTCTTGAAGTACATCCCCTTCCCGATGCAGGTTTCACACTCGATACCCTATATTTCGAGAAACAAACCGAAATACATGCGCGGCCAGGATATACGCAGTATACCTGGAACACAGGTGAAGATTCCCCTTCGGTTACCCTGAACGGTGAGGGCTGGTACAGAGTCAGCATACTATCCGCTGACGGATGCACTGCAGCAGATTCGGTGTATGCGCTTTTTTCCACTGCTTTCATGAGTGTACCCAATGCCTTTACTCCTGACGGCGACAGATTAAACGATATTTTCAGACCTGTGACCTTTCCAGAAAAGATCAACTCATACAATATGTATATTTTCGACCGCTGGGGGAAGCAGTTGTTTTATACAAATGATATCGCACAGGGCTGGGACGGAAAGATAAACGGAACCCTTGTGCCGGATGGACTATACGGCTATTTAATAAGATTCAGCAATACTTCGGGCGGGAAGGGAGAAAAGCGTGGGGTAGTGACGGTAGTGCGGTGAGAGGATAATTGAAAATTGAAAATGGTTTAAAGTGATTTTTGATTGGGGAGTCGGGATAAGGGAAGCATCCCGGGTGGAGTTATCAGGGAGAAAACCATATAACAGCCCATTATAAAACCGAGCTGTGTACTTTGTAATCAGCCCTTTAATACCTTTAAATGTGCGGTATATAATTATTGCAATTTTCCTCATATTAAGCACAATTACGTGTATTACATTTAAGGCACAAGGCTATTAATAATACAGGTCATACCGAATTCAGCCCGGAAACAAAAAAAAACGGGGCTTCTGGAATGGGCCTGTTTGCTTTGTATTTACACAACCAATTCCCTAATGAAATGGAAACTTCATCACTGGCATATACCAAAAGCAGCATGCTGGCCCAGGTTGCCGGCAGCCGCAGCAACGAATGGATGATAAGCAGCTATAATGCCTGGCAGCAGCGCTCCCCGCTGCGCAGTAGCCGCAAACGCACTATCCAGCAATTACTTAAACTGGTGGGGATAAAGGGGTAAAAGGCAACAGCCTATTGGCGGGAAGAAAGAATTTGGATGGAGCATACCCGCAAACAAAACAGTTTCGTGTTAACAATACCTTCGTTAGCCGGCTTTGTATTGCCAACAGGCAAGCCGGGGGCAATCGAGCGTTGCAATTTCCGTAGAAACTTATGTTTAGTGAATAAATAAAGAACCTCCCGGGGAAAGGTTGGGATGTTTTTGGGTGCATAGAAGTGAATTCTCACCTAAAGTACATTAATCATTATACTCACTATGCTGAGTATATGACTATTTCCGAAAACAGTTGTAAACGGAAGTGGTAAGAAAGCAAAACAGGATTGCCGTTTTGTACTCCTCTGCATCTCTTTTTGCTAAAAACAGGAAACGCGATAAATCCTGCTCATTATAGATCTTGATATTTTTAATAACTATTGTCCGGATAAAATATGTTTCGTCCCTAACGGGACTCCGGTTAAACCTTATCTTCTTCTCTGCCAACATATTGTCCCTAGCGGGACAGGCCCTTAGATTATTTGCGAAGCAAATAGCATATTGGCAGAATAAAAAAGTAACACTTGATAAGAATAAGTCCCGTAGGCCGTATATCAAGCAATACAATGTTTTCCGTTTAAATTATGCAGACAACAGTGAATTTTAATGACAGACTTCAGGCAATCTGAGAATTTACTGTAGCTTTTGCAGTAGGTGAAAGTATGGCATGAAAGCAGCCATATCTTTATAACATTGATGATTGGAAGGCAACCAATAATCTTTTTCAGGATGGACTGCTTCGTTTCAATGTTTTTAAAGGATCGCGTAACGGCTGCTGTTATAGCATGTGATTTATTTTCTGCTGTTTTATTGTCAGTTAACAAAGTGTTATTTGCTGAAATATTTTAGTAGTAATGCAAGCAACCCTTCCTTGGAAATCGGCTTTGAAATAAAGTCGTTGAATCCGGCCTCAGTTATCGTTTCCCTGTCACCCGATAGAGCATAAGCTGTTTGAGCTATAATTACAACTTCTTTGTTAAATTGCCGTATTTGACGAGTTGCTTCATAACCGGTCAAATCAGGCATTCGAATGTCCATTAATATCAAATCAATATCGGGGATATTCCGGCATGCGTCGATGGCTTCATTGCCTGTACGTGCTATCAGCATTTCCTGGCCAAACGATTTTATCAATATTGTGATTAGCATTTCTGATGTTTCATCGTCTTCGGCAAGCAATATTTTCAATTTTTTCACGTGAATATCTTCTGATGGAACCAGACCTGTTTGTTCACTTAATTTTGCATCGGCTTTTAAAGCCTGATAAGGAATGGTAAAATAGAATACGGAGCCAGTTCCTTTTTCACTTTCGGCCCATATTTTACCACCGTGTTTGGAAATAAATTCATTACACAGCATCAAGCCA
>CAISRK010000451.1 GCA_903887815.1 uncultured Bacteroidales bacterium
CGCCGATTGTAAAAATCCCGATTGTTCCGATGTAAATTCCGACTTCAACCCAGGTAGGTGAATAGGTGGTCCATGATGACGGCAGATAATCTTTCGACAAGGAAGTAACAACAATGTTGAAACGTTCGTACCACATACCAAGGTTAATGATAAGTGAAATAATGAACAGTGCGGTAATATTACTGCGCACCTTTTTCGACCACATAACCTGTGGAATTATAGCATTACAAACAACCATTGCCCAGAACATAAATGAGTAATCGCCTGTGAGACGGTTGTGGAAGAAAGTAAACATTTCGTAAGGGTTACCGCTGTACCAGGCCATGAACACCTCGGTGGTGTAAGCCGTTCCCATAATTAATGAAATGAAAACCAGGATTTTGGCAATTGCATTCAAATGCGATGAGGTTACATAATCTTCTAAATGGTAGTATTTACGGATTACAATCATAAGAGTCATAACCATGGCGAAACCTGAGAAAATGGCGCCAACCACAAAATAAGGCGGGAATAAGGTTGTATGCCAACCCGGTATTACCGAACTGGCAAAGTCGGTGGATACAATGGAGTGAACCGAAACCACAAGAACTGCAGCTATACCTCCGAGCACGTAGCTTAATCCTTCGTAGCGCAACCATTCTTTGGTCGAACCGGTCCAGCCGAAAGCGAAGAAACCGTAAACAGCTTTTTTGAGTTTTGAAGTAGCCCTGTCGCGGATGGAAGCAAAATCAGGAACCATGCCGAAATACCAGAACGAAGCCGAAATCAGAAGGTAAGCGCTGATGGCGATAAAGTCCCAGAAAAGCGGTGAGTTGAAGTTAACCCACAAAGGACCGCGTGTATTAGGATAAGGGAAAATGTAAAATGCAAGCCAAACGCGGCCCATGTGAATGGCCGGGAAAATAGCTGCACAACCTACGGCAAACACAGTCATGGCTTCGGCAGCACGGTTAATTGATGTCCGCCATTTCTGGCGCAGAATGAGCAGGAATATTGAGAATGCCGTTCCCGCATGTCCTATACCGATCCACCAGACGAAGTTGATGATTTCCCATCCCCATGCCACTGAATTGTTCACATTCCATGTACCTAGACCATATCGGACGGTATAATACAATGCGAAAAAACCAATACTAGCCAGGGTGAAACCAACGCCCAGGGCAACTTTCCACCATCCGGGGGCTTTATTGTCAATCGGAGCAATAATGTCGCTGGTGATCTGCCCGTAATTTTTATTACCCAGAATCAGCGGACCTCGTACTTCTGCTTTATACATATTAAATCAGTATTGCCGGTTATTTATTGTGCTTTTATAATGCTATGGCTCAGAAACTTAATCCTGAAAATCAATTATGCTTTTTTTTCTTCAACATCCGTGTTCCTGACTTTTGTCAGGTAGCCAACTGTAGGTAGCGTATGTATTTCTTCAATCAGGTTATAGTTACGCTGGTCTGCAAACAGGTCGGTAAGTTTAGCCTGGGTATTGTTCCTGTCGCCGAATATAATGGCTCCGGCAGGGCAAACCTGCATGCAGGCTGTCTGGATTTCGTTGTCGCCGAGCGGACGGTTTTCGAGTTTGGCCAGCAGTTTCTTTTCCTGTATACGCTGAACACAGAATGAACATTTCTCAACCACACCACGCTCGCGAACAGTAACATCGGGATTCAGCACCATACGTCCTAGATCGCTGTTCATGTTATAATCGAAGGCATCATTGGTAGCGTAGCGGAACCAGTTGAAACGACGAACTTTGTAAGGACAGTTGTTAATGCAGTACTTGGTTCCTATGCAGCGGTTGTAAGCCATCTGGTTAAGGCCTTCGCTGCTGTGGTTGGTTGCCGAAACCGGGCAAACGTTTTCGCAGGGTGCGTTTCCGCAATGCTGGCACATGATAGGCTGGAAGTAAACGGTAGGATTTGAAACCTCATCGGAGTAATACCTGTCCATGCGAATCCAGTGCATGATGCGGGTTTTAACCACTTCCTGTTTTCCTACAACGGCAACATTATTTTCAGCCTGGCAGCCGATAACACAAGCGCTGCAACCGGTACATGCATTCATGTCAATCGACATTCCCCAGTGGTGTCCTTCGAATTTTATGTCCTGGTATAAGGAAAGATTTTTGGCTTCCGTTTCGGCATGCATTTCGTTTCCGGCATCAGGTTTTTCCTGCCATTCAGCCAGGGTGGTTTCTCGGACAATATCACGTCCTTCCATCGAATAATGCGACTGGGTTGAAGCCAATTCGTATTTCTTACCAGTTTTGGCTATTGCAGCTGCTGCCATATACCCTTTACGGTTGCCGTTTTCCACTTTCATGAATGGAAATACATTAACCCCAACACCATCGGCAACTTTTCCGGCCACACTACGTCCGTAACCGTATGCAATTGATACAGTACCATCAGCCTGCCCCGGCTGCACGAAAGCAACAAGTTCGAGACCATCGGAGAGTTTGAGTACATCGCCGGTAATTACACCAAGCTTTTGAGCCATGGCAGGTGATATTGCCGCAAAATTATCCCAGCATACTTTCGAAACCGGGTCGGGCATTTCCATCATCCATGGATTATTGGTATGCGATCCGTTGCCAAGTGCAATGGTTTCGTAGAATGCAATTTCGGTTTCAGCGGTTTTTATAGCGGCAGCTTTACCTGATGCATCGGCAAGCGGTTGTGCATTGAACGAAGGCAAAGCAGCCGCAGCAGGTACACTGAACACACCTTTTTGCAAGGTGTTGTTCCAGAAATTGCTTGTTGTAGCAAATTCCGATTGTTTCGATGTGAAATTCTGCTGCCAGTATTGTTTCAGGTAATCACTATAAGGAAGAGCATTTCCAACCCATTTCAGGAGGCTTTCCTGTGCCTGGCGGGTATTGTAAATATTACGGATTGTTGGCTGCTGTAAGCTGTAAATTCCTTTTTTAGGCTCGGCATCATTCCACGATTCGAGGTAATGATGATCGGGAGCAATAATGATGCATGCGGCTGAAGTTTCGTCCTTTGCGTTTGCAAAGCTCACCGATAAATCAGTTTTTTTGATTCCTTCGAGTAAGGCTTTGGTGTCAGCGTAGTTATAAACGGGGTTAACATTGTAAAAAATAACTACTGAAGTTTTTCCCTCGTTCATTTCGGTAACCAAGGTTACCATCTCGCTGTCAATACCTTTACGGATATTGAGCGGAGCCGAAAAATCGATAGTGCTGCCATAGTTCTGGAGCATAAAATTAATCGCGTTAACAACCACCTGCAAAGCCGTGTCATTTGTTCCGCACACTACAATCGATTTGCCTTTTGCACCAATAAGTTTTACTGCAAGTTTAGTAACATCAACAGCCGAAACCGGGGCTGTGTAAGTGGTTCCCCCGCTGGCTTTAGCTATCTCATTATACAGGCTCAATATTACGGATGCCTGCTGGCTCGGTTTAATGGGGAAACGATAATCGGCATTGGCGCCTGTAAGCGACATACCTGATTCGAAAACAGTTAGTTGGGAGATTGTCCGTTTTTCCTTATTCAGCCTGCGGCTGGCAGCCCAGCGGCGAGTGAACTCAACCGGCATAAGCCAGGTGCCCAGGAAGTCAGCTTCAAAACTGACAATAACATCGGCTTTGTCAAAATGATAATCAGGAATGCTTTGTGATCCGAAAGTAAGGATGTTAGCCTCCAGAATTGCTGACGATGAAACTGCATCGTAAGTAACATGTTTTGCTGTTGCGTATTTGGCTTTAAACTCATTAATAACCGATAGAGTCGAAGGACTTATGATGGTTGAGGTTACCATTGCAACTGATTTTCCGGCTGCTGCGGCTGCTGCAAGTTTTGTATTCACTTCGCTGTCAACAGCACCCCAGTTTGATTCTTTTCCGCCTATGTAGGGCGTTTTGTAGCGTGCGCCATCATCATAAAGGCTTAATACCGAACCTTGTACACGTGCACTTGTGGATCCGTTACTAATAGGGGAGAGGTCATTCCCTTCGATCTTGATTGGACGGCCATCGCGAACTTTTACTAGAATTCCGTTATAATCCTGCCCGTCGAAAAAGGTCGAAGCATAATGATTCGCCATGCCCGGAGTTATTTCTTCAGGTTTGTTCAGGTATGGAATGGCGTTATTTACAGGGTTTTTACAACTTGTGGCAATTGCTGCAGTGGCGAAACTGAAACCGCAGAATTTCAGAAAGTTACGCCTTGATGAAGGCTTGCCTTCAATTTCTTCACTTATCAGGTCAAGCACCGAACGCGATGCATCCGCATCGTTCTGTCCTGGATTGATTACCGGCAGATCCGACTGCTCTTCAAGACTTTTCCAATATTTCTTTTCCATTTATATATAGGAGAATAAAAGGTTCTTTTTTAGATTGATAGGATTGATGGGATTGAGGTGATTGATTAGTAGTGGCATTTAGCACAATCAATTCCACCCAGACGCTCGGCAGTTATTTTCTTTCCTGCTTTAGCTTCGTCGTGAATGGCCTTAAAGTTTTCGTAATACTTATTATCGATCTGCACAGCGGTTTTGCGGTGACAGTTTACACACCAGCCCATTGAGAGATCGGAAAATTGTTTTACGAGGTCCATTTCTTCGACTTTGCCGTGGCAATCCTGGCATTTTACTTTTGCTACACCCACATGCTGGGCGTGACTGAAGAAAACATGATCAGGTAGTTTGTGTATGCGGATCCATTCGATAGGTTTGCCCGATTCCTCTGCCCTGTATATTTTATTGATTTCGAATTTGCCTGAACGCATGCCTGCCTTAACAACCTTATGACAGTTCATGCAAAGATTTGATGAAGGGAAACCAGCTGATTTACTGTACGATGCAAATGAATGGCAGTATTGGCAGTCGATTTTGTTCTGGCCAGCGTGTACTTTGTGTGAGAATTTTACAGGCTGATCAGGCATGTAATTCTGAGTACGTCCGAGCTTGATGCCTTCCTGAACGATAAGTGTTCCATGCACACCAAGACCGACAATTATAACCAGGACGTGTATAATACGGTATTTGACTTTCCGGAACCAGATCAAGTCGGCAAGGGCAAGAGCCATTAGCAATCCAAGGAAGAGGAACAATAACATACGGGCAGGAAATGTCTTCTCCCAAATCATTCCATCTTTACCCACTTTCGAAAGATAGGCAGAAATGTCATAAATTTCCTTATCCGATAGCTGGAGGCCTTTGTGAACTTCCGCCATCTTGGTTGAAGTCGGCTCCCTGAGTACTTGGTAGAGATTGGTCCCATTTGGTTCCTGCCATGCTTTTGCAAGATCAACCGCCGAAGGGTTGAAGTTGAGCGAATCAGTGGCAATAATAGCATGACAAGAAACGCAGTTAAGAGTTACGCCTTTCGCGAAAGGGATTACACCTGAGAACAATCGTTCGCCACGGAGGACGTCATCGCGCCAGAATCCATCTTTTTTGGTGATATCAACCGAAACTTTAATTGCTTCGGCCGGCTTGTAAGTTTCAATATAGGTAATTAACTGGTCCAGGTCGGCATCCGTAAGGAACTTATGGTCCGGCATGGGGATTTTCATGTTTTCGTTAAAAATCTTAACCGCTGTCTTATCGCCGGCTTTTACCATATCCTGTGAACCATGGATAAACTTTTTCATCCAGGCTTTATCGCGCCTTTTTGTTACGTCCTTTAACCCGGGACCTACAAGTTTTTCCTCCGTAAGTTTATGGCAAATCACACAGTTCTTCTCGAAAATTTCTTTGCCTTTGTTCTGCGCTTGCGAAACTGAACTGAGAAGGAATCCTGCCATGATCAGTATGAATGGCGCTGTCAGCCGCAGTGTTACCAGTTTCTGTTTGTTGGATGCTTGTAGGTGCATACGTGTTTACTGATTAATAAGGTATATAAAATGACACTGAGGACATGCAACTTTGTTGCATACCCGGGTGTCGTTTATGATTTATTGATTTTGGGAAACAGAAAAAAATGAAAGTTTTTAACCATGCATCTGAATCTAGTTTGTTATCCATTTCACAGCACAGCGAATTTAGAGAATATGCTATTTCGAAGCAAAACTATTTTTTTGTTTTTTTAACATTACTGCAGTTTTAACTTAGTCTAAATAATAAACTGGTTGATATATCATCAGTAATTGGCAGTGCAACAACTATATAGAAGTAGATTTGAAATTCTAAATTGGAATATTTATTTTCGGATTTAAGTATTACAATACCGGAATAAATTATTTAAATAATACGAATATTTATAGGGGTGTCAAAATTTGTGTGGCATAAAAACTCAATTTTTCGACTCTTTTCAGTTCAAGTTTAAGGCAAATATTATACTTTGGGCAGGCTTTTTACTAAAAAAGGGGAGTAGATTATACTTCCCTTTTCAATGTGTATTCAAATGCTTAAAACCCAATTTGCTGTTTTTCTATCTTCCATCTTCTACCCTCAATCATCAACAAGACCTACCAACTCCCACCAGCTCCTCCTCCTCCAAAACCTCCTCCGCCAAAGCCACCGAATCCGCCACCTCCTCCACCACTGAATCCACCTCCGCCGGTGCTGCCTCCTCCGCCCATCATCCATGGGAAAAATAACATTCCTCCTGCACCTGAACGGTTAATCGTGCGGTGGTTATTATTATTGCGTGAGATTAATAATACAATTATAATTATTATGACCAGGATAAAAAAGACCGAGGAGCCTTTTTTACCTTTACTGTAGTCTGCTGCCTTATATTCGCCTTTTACCAGCGCCATCAATACATCCGAAGCGGCGTTAATACCACCGTAGTAATCATTCCGTTTGAAAAACGGCACCATCTCGTTGTTTACAATGTCGAAAGCTGTTGCATCGGGGACAAATTTTTCAACACCATAGCCGGTAGCTATAAATGCCTCTCCTGATTCGGAAGCCGTTTTAGGTTTTACCAGGATTACAAAACCATTATCCAGTCCACTGCCTCCAACTCCCCATTTTTGCCCGAGTTGCTGTGCATAATCTGACTTATCGTAGCCGTCGAGTGATGAAACTATCACAACAGCTATCTGGACAGAGGTGGTATCATTGAATGCGACCAGTTTTGCTTCGAGGGCCTGTAACTCCGAAGCATTGAGGATATTTGCAAAGTCGTTGACCAGGCGTGGCGGAACGGGTTTTTCGGGTATTACTCCCTGTGTAAAACCCACTCCTGAAAGAAGCAGAAGCATGCTGAGAAAAAGGACTGTCGTTATAGTATTTCCGGATTTCATGGGTTCAGATTTGATACAGATGTCTTGAATGATTGTTTCAGAGGTTAGCTGAATGAAATTTCATCAGGAAGTTCATTTACGTCATTTACCTGATACGGAAAATTCTTCTTTAGCTGCCTGCCAGTTTCGGTAATGGCTTCGACCAAGCCTTCGGTAAACCTGTTTTCGCGGAAATGTTCCAGCATCCTGTTCTTTATACTGTCCCAGTAATTTTCGGGTACAATTTTATGAATTCCTTCGTCGCCGATAATGGCAAATTTGCGGTTCTTCGCAGCCAGGTATATCAGCACTCCATTCCGGTTTGCTGTTTTGTGCATCTCAAGTTTGTGGAAAATAACCAGAGCCCTGTCCATCACTTCGCCCTGGCAAGTGTTTTCAATATGTACACGTATTTCACCTGATGTATTGAGTTCGGCATTCATAATGGCGAGACGCAGGTCTTCCTGTTGATCTTCGGTGAAAAATTTTCTTGCAGTTGGCATTTTTATAAAAATATTAAGTGATTTTATCCTTTTCAGTAAAGAAGAAAAGTCGTAAGTAAGAAAACAGTAGAAAATTCAATATTAACCTCCTTTGACAGTTCACTGCTTTCTTACATCCGACTGTTTTATCTTTTTGATCCTGATATATTTACAATTTAAAGCCATAATTCACTTTTACGGGTCGGAACCGGATACCTGAAGAAGGCTGTGGTGAGTTCACCTGAGGCTGGCTGTTGAATTACACTTGGCCTCTTGCGGCCGATTAAAACTCAACCTTAGGTGCATCTTCAGCACCGGCTTTTGCTTCAAAGTAAGGTTTCTTAACGAATCCGAACATTCCTGCCATAATATTGGTCGGGAAACTACGCAATTTTGAATTGTAGGTCTGAACCGCCTCGTTGAAATTCCTTCGTTCGACGTTGATCCGGTTCTCGGTACCTTCGAGCTGGGCCTGCAATTGCAGAAAATTCTGGTTTGCTTTCAGGTCGGGGTATTGTTCAACGGTAACCAACAGGCGGCTGAGTGCTGAACCCATTTCGTCCTGTGCCTTCTGGTATTTTGCAAGGGAGGCATCATCAAGTTTTGATGGATCAATATTCAACTGGGTCTGTGTAGCTTTGGCCCTTGCCTCAATTACTCCGATTAATGTTTGCTGCTCGTGGTTGGCATATCCTTTAACAGTGCTAACCAGGTTGGGAATAAGGTCGGCACGACGCTGGTATGCTCCCTGCACATCGGCCCATTTTTTATTTACATTTTCCTCTGATTTTACAAGGCCATTGTAGGTTGAAGGAATTGAAAGCAACAGAATTATTCCGAGAAATACCACTGCGCCGATAATAATCCATGATTTTTTCATTTTTCTGTTTTATTTGGGTTTGTTATTGGGTTCGTTTTTATTTGGATTGGAGTTTTTGCTTAATTTATGAGAGGCTGGAAGTCAGAAGTCAGAATTCAGAAGTTAGAATTCAGAAGATTTGAAAAACCAATTCTGGTAAAGA
>CAISRK010000452.1 GCA_903887815.1 uncultured Bacteroidales bacterium
GCATACCAATTCAAGTGATTTTTGTGACTGCACTCTTGACTAAGGTTATTGTGTATTTTATTATCAATACTCAGATTTTATCAACTGTGAGCAATAAAAATCTTCTGTCCCGAATTATATATCTAATTAATTCGTATGTTTAGAGTATCATTAAGTGTTTAGCCAGTCATAATCTTGTTTCCACTCACAATTTGCCAGGAACCCTCGTAATCAATCAGAAAGTGTTCGCATTGAAAAGAATATAGCAAAATCTGGTAAATACTTAGGATAAAATACATTTATGAAACCGGCCTGTATTAAACTGATTTTACCTGGCGTCCTAATCTCCGTGATTTTGTCAGGCAGTTGTACTCATTATTATCATGTCCCCAATATTCAGAATGTTCCCCTGCTCAAAGAAAAGAATGAGATTCATTTTTCCGGATCATACGGAGGAGGCGATGAATCCAACTGCATCGAAATCCAGGGAGCATATGCTGCTACAGAAAAATTGGGTCTTATGGCTAATTTTATGTCAGCCAGGGGAGGGGGAAAATCGGAAAAGGATTATGCGAATGGATATTATTTCGAAGGAGCAGCCGGGTATTACAAAGCATTTAACCAATATGCAATATTTGAAGTATTTGGCGGTTTAGGTGCCAGGGCAAACGCATCTAAATAATAAATTTATTTAAATAATTGATAATCAGTATTATAGTTTGTTTTTATGAATAATAATGTTTATATTTATCTGATAGTCAGATAGATATAAACAAATGGAGTGTAAGAAAATATTGACGTATTTTGCGGACATGAAAGATCCCAGAATAGAAAGACCCAACCGACATCTTATGGATGATATTCTTTTTATTTCAATAGCAGCTGTTCTTAGCGGTGTTGAATCCTGGGATGAAATGGAAAAATATGGTAAAACAAAGCTACCATGGCTAGAAACACTTCTTGCGTTGCCCAATGGTATTCCTTCGCACGACACCTTTAATCGTTTTTTTGCAGCCTTGGATCCAAATGAATTTGAAGATCGCTTTCTGAAATGGGTTAAATCGTTATGCTAAAGCACAGAAGGTGAGATAATTAGCATTGATGGAAAAGCAATACGTGGTTCTCGGGGACAAGGCTGCAAAACAGCCACCCATATTGTTAGTGCATGGGCCGATAAGAATGAACTTATTCTCGGTCAGGTTAAGGTTGAGGATAAATCAAATGAGATCACAGCTATACCCAGGTTATTGGATGCATTATTATTAAAGGGAAGTATTGTCACCATCGATGCAATGGGGTGTCAAAAAACCATTGCCAAGCAGATTGTCAAAAAGCAAGCTGATTATGTGCTCTCTGTTAAAGACAACCAGCAAGAGTTATTGGAAGATATCAAAGACAGTTTTAGTATACTTTGGGCGAATGATTATTATGAGTATGTGGATTACGATCATGGAAGAATCGAGACCAGAAAGTGTTCCATCCTTACAGACCTGAGCCTGGTTTTCACTGCTGCTAAATGGCCGGCAATCAGATCAATAGTTAAGATGCAACGAGAACGACACTTTAAAGCTACAGGTAAGATTGAAAGTGAAACTCAGTATTATATCAGCACCTTATCCGATGCAAAGGTTATTGAAAAGAGCATTAGGAAACATTGGGGAATCGAAAACAAAGTACATTGGGTGCTGGACGTAGCTTTTAATGAGGACATGAGTCGCAAAAGAGATGGCAATGCCGCCCAGAACTTCTCAAGTTTGAATAGAATAGCCATTAACTTACTCAGAAAGAGTGAATTAAAAATTGGAATAAAAAGTAGGCGCAAGATTTGTGGTTGGGATAATGACTACCTCATGAAAATCCTAAAAAATTAGATGCGTTTGCCCTGAGAAGTAATCCTGTTTGCCTGAATTAGTAAACAACCAGTATAAGCTTATTTTTCTCTTTCAGGGACCGGATGTCATTCAGCAAACCTGTAAACTTGTGAATATCCTTCAACCATACTTATCCCCTGAATTAATAGCCGCATTTTTACCGAATAACCAAATAGTTATAATCGCTGATTGTTAAAATTTAGGTCTGGTAGGAGCTGATTAAAAATTTCATGTCCGGAGATAAAATTACTAAAAATCGGTTATTTTTAATTTCTTATATCAATTTTCGATAAATCCCAGGTAAACCAGCGTGAATTTCTTGCCAAATATCGAATAAGTGTTGATATTATCAACAGCTGTATAAAAAATATACAATTCATTCTGTAAGTATGATATATAGGCATTTGCAGACGAAATGGAAATGAAGTGTTTAATAAATATACAGTAATTTGTATAATTTTTATGTGGGTAAATTTGTAATGAACAGAAAAACAGTACAATACAATTTTGGCATTGTTATTGAATAGCTTTTATTGAACGAATTGAAATATCCAAAGCTATGAAAACAACATTCTTATTAATCGCCGGATTTTTACTGTTTATTGCCACAGGAAGCGCAGACAGTCAGAATATCCAAACCCCGGGCGCAGTTACCAAAGATGGTTCAATGAGTATCGTATGTACTCCTGACCTGTATGAACTCACTTCTATCTGGGTGAGCAACTTTTGCAGTCTCAACCCGGAAGTGAAAATCAATGTAATTAAAAAGGAATATAGTAGTGCCGATTTTGGGGCAAACGAAAGTCTGTGCTTTTTATCGAACAAAGCAACAGATGCCATCCATAATAATTCCAACTGGAAACTGGCAATCGGACGCGATGTTATTGTACCAGTTATCAATGCAGCGAACCCGTTCAAAAATGGGGTAAATAAGTATGGCATATCGCAGGAGAAACTCACCCTTATGCTTCAAAATACCGTGAAGCGGAATTGGGGAACAATCCTGGCGAATGCACAACCTGAACCTGTCCATTTGTATATGGTAAATGATGAAGCCATTAAGAGTGGAATCACCGCCTTTGCTAAAGGTATAAAATTGCAGTTCGAGGGTATCACAATGGGTACAACTGCTGAAATAATTAGAGCTATCCAGAATGATCCATTCGCTATTGGCTTTTGCAAGGTGTCGGATATTCAAAACGGAAACAACCTGGCTGCTGGCATTCAGTTTTTACCTGTCGATAAAAATGGCAATGGCTCCATCGATTACATGGAAAACATATATACCGACGTGAATACATTCCAAAGGGGTGTTTGGATTGGAAAATATCCGAAAGCGCTTGCTAGCAACATTTATGCTGTCAGCAATGTTAAGCCGGTAAACGAAAATGAGCTGGCTTTCATGAAATGGGTTCTCACCGATGGGCAACAATATATGAAAGATTATGGTTTTTCTGATCTTGCAAGCAGTGAAAACCAGTCCCAATTGGACAAGCTAACACCTGCTACAATAGATGTAAATAAGGAAAAAAATTCCTCAAATGCCGGAATAGTTCTGCTTGTTATTGTAATTGTCCTTGGCGGAGGATTAGTAGTCGGCGCTCTGGTACGCAGCTACAGGAAACAAAATGTAATCACGCCCGATTTTAATGTTCCCGTGTCAGGTTTTGCCAGTGAGTCAGTTATGCTGCCAAAAGGCTTGTATTTCGACAAATCTCATACATGGTCCTTCATGGAGAAAAACGGAAGCGTTACTGTGGGTATTGACGATTTCCTTCAGCATATAACAGGACCAGTTACTAAGGTTGAACTGAGAAAAGCCGGCGACAGGATACGGAAAGGTGATGTATTGTTTACTATTATTCAATTTGGTAAACAACTTAATATCTATGCTCCTTTTTCAGGGACTATAAAAGCACATAATGAAGCATTGCTGGCTGATTCTTCGAAACTTAACAGTTCACCATACGATCTTGGATGGGTATACACAATGGAGCCATCAAGCTGGATAAAAGATATGCAGTTGATGGACCTGGCTGATAAATACAGGCGATGGATTGATGCTGAATTCTCGAGGCTGAAAGAATTCCTTTCTGTTATCTTAGAGCCTGAAAGTGCTGCATATGCGCATGTTGTGATGCAGGATGGTGGTGAACTGAAAGAAGGTGTGCTCACCGATTTTGGACCTGAAGTGTGGGAAGATTTTCAATCGAATTTCCTCGATACCTTCAAGTAAAAACAGAAAAATTTACCAAATATTATCTGAAATCAGAACTTAAAATTATCAGAATATGGACCTGAATCGTAGAAGTTTTTTTAAAGTAATGGGTGCAACAGGCCTGACCCTTGCGGTTGGAAAGGATCTGAAAGCATCGCCTAAAGCCGGTAAGGAAAAAGAATTCTATGGAGTATTATATGATTCAGTACGTTGTAAGGGGTGCCGTGGTTGCGAGTACGATTGTGCCGATGCAAATGGTTTGCCTGAGCCACTTCCCAACAAGGAAATCAAAGGTTTGCGTAAACCTGATGAGTTTCACCGTACTGTTGTGAATGAATATAAAACTTCGAAAGGAATTGTTTACGCGAAGATGCAGTGCATGCATTGTAACGAACCCGCTTGTGCAGCAGCATGTCTGACACAGGCAATGACAAAAACACAGGACGGACCTGTAATATGGCGTGGCGATAAATGCATGGGCTGTCGCTATTGTATGGTTTCATGCCCATACGATACACCAAAGTTTGAATTTCACAGTGCTAATCCTAAAATTCAGAAATGCACTATGTGTTATGAGACTCGGGTTCAAAAAGGTGAACTCCCGGCTTGTGTTGAGAATTGCCCTAACGAAGCTCTTATGTTTGGCACCCGGCGTGAACTGATTACCGAAGCCCGGAAAAGAATTGTGGAGAACCCTGATCTTTATTACGATCATATTAATGGAGAACACGAAGCAGGCGGTACATGCTGGCTGCAACTTTCACCTGTGCCTTTTCATGAACTGGGTGTAAAAACAGTTTCGAACGAATCCTATCCTTCAATGACGAAGGGGTTTCTCTACAGTGTGCCTTCGGTATTTGTACTGGTGCCCGCACTGTTATTAGGTATACAACAATCAACAAAAGGAAACAGTCTAAAAGAAGATAACGAAGATGAATAACAGAGCTTATATTGCAGCTGATAATGATGGACAACCCATCTTGAAGTTCCTGCTTAGGGAACTGAAACCCAAAGGGAAAGCATTAACACCATTTAATATTATTTCAGTTCCTATTATTTTGCTGGGAGTAGTACTGATTGTCTATCGTTTTATTTATGGCATCGGTTCAATTACTAATCTTTCGCAGGATATGCCCTGGGGCCTATGGATAGGATTTGATGTTGTTACCGGTGTAGCATTTGCCGGTGGAGCCTATGTGCTCACTTTTATGGTATACATACTCAATATGAAAAAGTACCATTCCATTGTGAGAGTTACTGTGCTTAACGGATTTCTTGCATATCTATTTTATGCGGGTGCGTTATTGCTTGATCTTGGACGTCCCTGGAATGTAATTAACCCAATAATAGGGAATAATTTTGGGGTAAGTTCGGTGTTGTTCCTTGTTGCCTGGCATTTTCTGTTATACATGGTAGCGCAGCTGATTGAGTTTTCACCGGCAATTGCTGAGTGGCTTGGTGCAAGACGTGCCCGTAAAATACTTTCAGGGATGACGCTTGCAGCTGTAATTTTCGGCATTACCTTATCGATGTTGCATCAATCGGGACTTGGAGCTTTGTACCTCATGGCTAAAGAGAAAATACACCCTCTCTGGTACTCTGAGTTTATCCCGATAATGTTCTTCGTTTCAAGCATTTTTGCAGGCCTGTCGATGGTTATTTTCGAAGGGTCTGTAAGCCACAGGATTTTTGCAGACCAGATCAGCGATAAACATCAGAAAGCACAAGCCGGAATCATTCATGGTTTAGCTAAAGTATGCACAGGAGCCCTATTTGCATACTTTTTCCTGCAGGTGCTTGTGTTCCTGCATGGTAAAAACTGGGTATACATCAATACACCAATGGGGTATTGGTTCCTGGTCGAAATGCTGGGGTTTGTGCTTGTGCCAATGCTGCTCTTTTTCTACAGCTACCGCAAGGGTAATATCTTCCTCATACGGCTGGCATCTATAGTCACCATGGTTGGTGTAGTGCTTAACAGGCTTAATGTTACAGTAATTGGTTTCAGATGGGATGCCGCTGTTCACTATGTCCCGTCCTGGATGGAAATTGTAGTTACACTAACTGTGCTGTTTACCGAAATCTGGATTTTCAGGTGGGTAATCAACCGTATGCCGGTATTGCGCGAATCGCCTAAATGGGTAAATGAAACAAAAACTAACCAGGTTTCCGTTGTAGATCACCGGAGAGCATAAAAAAACAAACAAAATGGACGGATTCAGTTATCACAATATTTTCGACACAAAAGGGATCGAGTACCTGGTGGTCATAGCATTCCTTTTACTACTCATTCCTTTCTGGTTGCTTCTAAACAAGCAGGCCAAAATAAAGGAATATTTCCGTAAAGCAATTGGTGTTTTAACCGACTCTATGTTGCAGATTCCACAGGGGATTTTTTACAGCAAGAACCACACCTGGGCTTACCTTGAAAAATCAGGAACAGCCAGGATAGGGCTGAACGACCTGTTGATACATATTACAGGCGATGTGGATGTAAAACAAATCAGGCAACCGGGTGATGTTATTAAAAAGGGTGACCTTATTGCAGAAATTGATCACAATGGCAAGTCGCTCAGCATATTCGCACCTGTATCGGGAGAGATCATCAGGGCAAATCCATTGTTGAATTCGAACAAGGAATTACTTGTGGAAGATCCTTACGGGGCCGGTTGGTTGTACAGTATAAAACCATCGTCATGGGTATCCGAAATATCATCACTATACTTAGCCGGCGAGGCAACTGAACTGTTGAAAAAAGAACTAGTGCGGTATAAGGATTTTCTGGCTACAGGCATGCAGAAATATTCACCCAACGGGGCAATGGTTGTTCTTCAGGATGGGGGCGAATTATCAGAAAATTCTCTTTCAGAAATGCCTGACGAATTGTGGAAGGATTTCCAGAAGGAATTTCTAAACCAATAGAATCGTTTAAGAGCTATTTGCAGTAATTGCTGAATTTGTTTACACAAATCTCAATAAACGTAAAAGTGTGTATTTTTTCAACAAATAAATAAAGAACCGGCATCGATTTGCCGGTTTTTTGCTATATTGCATGAATGTATATATGATATGCAATATGAATAAAAACAATCTGAAGCGCTAAAACATGCTACTATGATATTCTCAGGTAAATCAAAGGGGAAAACAAGTTTCGGGCACTTGTTTGTAAGGAGGTATATTAAGTTCAGGCGATCTATTTTCGGACGGGTAGTGCTCATTATAACAGTGTTGTCGGTGTTCCTTTTTGTGTCGTTTGGTATTATTTTTCGTTCGGTGTACGAACAGTACCTTAATACAGTAATTCTTCAAAGCGGCAATAATGTTGGCTCATTGGTTGAAGGTGCTTTGTATCATTCAATGCTCGAGAATGATAAAGGTGCACTCCAGAGCACACTCGATGTAATTCACACTCTTCCAGGAATAGAAGATGTGAGTATGTACGACAATAATGACAGCCTCATGTATTCTTCCTTCCCGGCGGATACAGCCGGGAATTTCAATGCCGATTGCAAAGGATGTCATTCGAATATCGGGACTATGTTTCCGAAGTTTGAAAAATCATACCGGATAATCACAGCCGAAAGTGTTTGCAAGATGAATAAGGGAATCAACGGGCAACGACATTTACTAATACGGTCGCCGATTCTGAATTCGAAATCGTGTTATGAAAGCAATTGCCATGCGCACGGGGCAAAAGAAAAAGTTCTGGGGTCGCTGGTTATTAAAGTCCCGTTGCGTGATCTGGATACAGCAGTTCAAAAATCGTCGCTTGAGTTCTATCTCCTTGCTATCGGGATAACCATAGCGCTTGCATCCTTCCTGATCATTTTCACCCGGCATGAAATCATGAAGCCACTTAACCGGCTTATCGACGCAAGTGTTGCAGTTTCGCAGGGCGACAAAAACACCCGGGTTGAAATAAAACCTAATCAGCTCGACGATATGCAAACAGTATCGCTTGCATTTAACAATATGCTTGATAACCTGCAGGCAGCCAATACGGAACTTGAAAACTGGTCGCATCAGCTCGAATACAAGGTACAGAAAAAATCGGAAGAACTTGGTGCCGCCCAGAACGAACTTATGCATATCGAAAGGCTGGCTTCATTAGGTAAATTATCGTCTTCCGTGGCTCATGAAATTAATAATCCTTTATCGGGGATACTGGTTTATACCAAACTTGTACACAAACAACTGAGCAGCCCGGATCTTACTCCCGAGAAGAAAGAGATTATGCTCAAACATCTGAAACTGGTCGAGAGCGAAACCAAACGTTGCGGTGATATCGTCAAAGGGCTGCTCGACTTCTCAAAGAAAGACCAGGAAGATTTTGAGCCATTACATCTTCATGAAATTCTCCAGGATACTTCCGACCTCATGGCGCATTCTATTAAAATAGCCAATATCAATTTCGTTAAAGAATTTAATGCCAAATCCGACCTTGTGTATTGCAGCCCTAACCAGGTGAAACAGGCTTGTATGGCTATTCTGGTCAATTCGACCGAAGCCGTAAACGAGAATGGAGAAATCATCATGCGTACATCGAACCCGGATGAAGACATTATCCTTATCGAAATAATCGATAATGGAATTGGAATCGACGCCGGTGATATTCCTCATATTTTCGAGCCTTTTTTCTCGACGAAGCAGGAGGTTCACGGAATTGGACTCGGACTGGCCATCACACACGGAATAATACAAAGTCACAAGGGAAAAATCCAGGTTAAATCAGAACCGGGACAGGGAACAACAATGGCAATATCATTGCCTTTGATAAGGGGTTAATCAGCGGGAGTAACCGATAATCCTGATCCTTTTTCCACAATGATTCAATTTTAATAGCATTGAAAAAATATTCACCATGGACAAAAAAATATCAATTCTAATTGTTGACGACGAAGATTCGGTAAGGGATTCGCTAAGCAACTGGTTTGCCGAAGATGGTTACCGTGTTGAAAGCGCTGAAAATGCAAAAAATGCCCTCGCTATGCTCGAATCCGGTGGTTTCGATATTATCCTTGCCGACATTAAGATGCCTGGTATGGATGGGCTCGAAATGCTTCAGAGGATTAAATCGCTTAACAAAGACACAATTGTAATTATGATGACAGCTTTTGCTACCGTTGACACAGCAGTGAAAGCACTTAAGGACGGGGCATTCGATTACGTGACCAAGCCATTTGACCCTGACGACCTTTCGCATCTGATCCGCAATGCATCGAAGCAGATTACACTGGCTAACGAAAACGAAACCCTGAAAAAAAGGGTTGATTCGCTCGAAAATGTTGAAGACCTCATCGGGAAAAGCGATGCCATTAAAAGGGTACTTAAGGAGATTGAAAGTGTGGCTCCCACCAACTCCTCAGTTATTATTACCGGCGAGAGTGGTACCGGAAAAGAATTGGTAGCCAGGGCTATACATGCCAATTCGCAACGGAAATTCTATCCGTTGGTAAGTGTTCATTGCGGGGCACTTACCGAAAGCCTTCTCGAAAGTGAATTGTTTGGCCATGAAAAGGGTGCTTTTACAGGTGCAATTTATACCCGGAAAGGTCGTTTCGAAATGGCCGACAGCGGCACCATCTTCCTTGATGAAATTGCTACGATTTCAACAAAAATGCAAATAGAGCTTCTACGGGTACTCGAAACAAAAAAGTTTCTTCGGGTTGGAGGGAACAAGGAAATTTCATCCGATTTCCGTGTAATATGTGCTACTAACCGCGACCTAAAGAACATGGTTGAAAAAGGTACCTTCCGCGAGGATTTGTATTACAGGCTTAATGTGATGAATATACATGTGCCTCCACTTCGTGAGCGAGTGGAAGACATTCCGTTACTTACCGATTATTTTATTGAAAAATACTGCACATCGATGAACCGGACCTTAATCACAATTGATCCGCTTGCCATGAAACGCATGCTGAGCTACGCATTCCCTGGTAACATCCGTGAACTTGAAAACATGGTGGAGCGTGCAATTGTGGTAGGAAACGGTAAAAGATTAATGCTGAAAGACCTGCCCCTTGCGAAAGAAGTTATCGATAGTTCAGTTGAAAGTCTTGATGATTTTGAAAAAGCATTTATCCTGCAGATACTGAATAAATACAACTGGAATATTTCCCGAACCGCCAATGCTTTAAAAGTTGACAGGGTAACACTCTACAACAAGATTAAAAAGTATGGTTTAAAAGCCTGAACAAAAGTATAATTAGCCGGGACCTGAACCAGTTTAATGAATTTCAAGTCAGTTTCTGAATGGAATCACCAACAATTACACTCATTTCGTTTGCTCATTTCAGGAAAGGATTTCTCGAAAAGATTGCTGTTGTGGTAGAGAATGAGTTGAAGTGCCATGTTGTTATAAGAGAAAAGCATTTGGATTTAAGTGATTACTTCGATCCGGGCCGAAGGCAGTATAACGGCGACAAACTGCTGAAAGTAGTTGATTCAATGGATTTTGAAGGCTCTTCGAAAATTATTGCTTTATTTAATGTTGACCTGTATATTCCGATATTGACTTATATTTTCGGGCAGGCACAATTAGGCGGTCGCACCGCTATTGCTTCACTTTACAGGTTGAGTAACGAAGGTTATGGTATGCCAACTGATGAAAAATACCATATGATCCGTTTTCAAAAAGAAGTCATCCATGAGCTCGGCCACTTATTTGGTTTGATACACTGCCATACGCCGACCTGTGTAATGCGTTCGAGTACGTATGTTGAAGATATTGACCAGAAAGATATAGGCCTCTGCCCGAAGTGCCAGGCA
>CAISRK010000453.1 GCA_903887815.1 uncultured Bacteroidales bacterium
ACCATCGCAGTAAAAACCACTGTTGGTGCCGGTAACATTGAAAATGTTGGGAAGGGGGTTGACTGTAATATTCACACTTCCGGTAAGGTTAACCCCGGGAGCGGCACAGTGAATGTCGCTGGCGGCCTTGAGCACCATGGAGATATTGCTGGTGGTGGTAGGGGTAATGTTAATGATATGTGGCGAGCTCATAACGGTCTCGGTAATATCGCCCGGACCGTTGGGATTGGAATAGGTGATGTTCCAGGGCGGGGAGCCTGTAAGGGTAAAGATAACGGTGGTGGTTTCTCCCTGGCAGATGGCTGAAGCTGCTGCACTGATATTAACAGTGGGCTCGGAGTAAATGGTCAGTGAAGTTGTACTGTTGTTGGGCTTGTTTTTACACCCTACCAGGTCCATAGTTAGTTGTATGGTGGTTCCCACATCCAGCGGATCGGCTGTAAATGTTGGGTTCTCAACCGATGGAGAAGGCAGGAACGTTCCACGCCCGGTGCTTGAACTCCATGTAATGGTGCTTTGATAGTCGGCGCTGCCGTCGATCTGCACGGGGGTGAGCCCGCAGGTGGATTTATTCGGTCCTGCATCGGCAACAGGCATGGGGTCGGTGCGGAACTCCATCACATCGCTGTGGGTCTGACCGGCACAGCTGCCGTTGCCTTCAACGGTGAGTTGAAAGAAAATCAGCCTGGGGACGGATAAATCGAAAACACTGGGGGTATAGGTAGGATGCAGTGCGTTGAGAGGTCCAAAGGTACCGGTAGGTGTAAAACCGGAACCAGTAATGGTCCATGTGATTTTTGATGGATCGAAAAAGGATGGATTGCTTCCGTTAATCTGATAAGGGGGATCCCCGGAGCACATATAATCGTCGGGACCGGCATTGGATACGGGGTAATTGATTACCGCTATATTTTTAGTGACGGGAGCCTGGGCTGTACAGCCGTTTAAATCGGTATAGTTAAGCGAAATGGTATATGTGCCCGGCACGGTCCAGGTTACGGTAACCGTATTGTTTGAGGCACCTCCGCCTGCTGTAATGCTGCCTGAAGGTGGAATATTCCATGTGTAGCTTGGCATTCCCGCAACAGCAGTATAAATATAGCCCGGAACGGATTCGCAGGCATTAAAAGGTGGAATAGCAGCATCCGCGATAACCGGTACCGGCAAGGGGTTTACTGTTACATTATAATCAACCGAGGTTCCACGGCATCCTGAAACGGCATCGTCGTACGACACACTTACCGTTTTAGCCCCTGCTGTATTCCATGTAACGGTTATGGAAGCTGTTCCTGCTCCTGCGGTAACCGAGCCACCCGGAGACAAAGTCCAGCTATAAGCGCTCTTGCCGGCCTGGGTGCTGTAAACATTGCCAACCGATTTCTCGCAGACAAAAGTCGGGCCTGTGGCCACTGTAGGAACAGGCAGCGGGCTGATGGTTACGGTTTTTGGTGATGCAGCTGCTGCAGTACATCCAAAACTGTTAACATAATTTACACTGATAGTCTGCGTTCCAACCGTATTCCAGGTTACCGTGGCTGAGCTGGTTCCTGCTCCCAGGGTGATAGTACCGGCTGCCGGGGGAATAATATTCCAGCTCCAGCCGCTGATACCTCCACCCGATTGGGTGGTGTAAATGTTGCCTGTTGAACCTACGCAGGCTGTAGGAAGCCCTCCAATGGTTGGGGCGGGCAAAGGATTTACCGTTACATTCAGTACTTTGGGTGTTGAGGCTGTACATCCAAAGGCATCGGTATAGTTAACCGAAACAGTTTTAGGTCCTGCTGTGGTCCAACTTACGGTTATGGCACTGGTTGCTGCTCCGGCGGTAACGGTTCCGCCGGCAGATACATTCCAGGTGTAGCCCGTAATACCTGCTGTCGCCTCAGTAGTATATACATTACCGGTTGATCCCGCGCACGGGGATGCAACAGAAGGAGTAATGGTGATTACAGGCAGGGCATGAACAAGCACATCATATTGTGTAGGGATACCGGCTGAACATCCACCGGCATTGGTATAGTTAACCGAAATGGTTTGCAGTCCAACAGTATTCCATGTAACGGTGCAGGTGTTATCCGCCGGGCTGCCTCCTGAGGTGGGGATACCGCCGGTAACAACCCAGGTGTAGGGAACATTCCCTGGCTGTGTGGTATACACATTCCCTGCGGAGTTCACACATACCGAGGGAAGTCCTGCGATGGTCGGGGCAGGAAGGTTGTTGACTGTAACATTGTAAACGGTTGGCACTGCAGCCATACACCCGTTGGCATCCCTGTAATTTAAGGTCACGGTCTGGGCTCCGCCTGTATTCCACTTTATGGATATATAGTTGTCGGTAAGGCTACCGCCTCCCTGCAGGACTCCGCCTGCTGAATAAGTCCATATAAAGTTGGAAACGCCGTTGGCATCGGCGGTATACGTTTTTGTGGTTGTTAAACAGGGCGCGATATCACCTGAAACAAACGGTACAGGAAGAGGGTTCACGGTAACGATGGTCGTACCGGGAGTGGTGGCCGTACAACCGTTGCCATCGGTATAATTGATGGTTATGGTATTTAGTCCTACTGCATTCCAGGTAACGGTTGCAGCACTGGTTCCGGCACCGGAGGTTATAGTTCCGCTTCCGGCAGGCACAATATTCCAGTTCCAGCCGTTGATACCTCCACCCGACTGGGTGGTGTAAATATTGCCTGTTGAATTTTTACAGGCTGCTACCGGACCGGTAAGCACACTTGGTGTCGGAAGAGCATGTACAGTAACCGCGTAATCGGTTGCCGGGTTGGCGACGCAGCCGTTGGCATCGGTATATATAATACTCACAGTCTGAGAACCTACTGTGTTCCAGGTAACGGAAATGGAGTTTGTGCTCCCACCTAAGTCTATGATACCACCTGTAACACTCCAGTTGTAACTAAACATTGCAGCCTGGGTGGTATAGGTATTGCCTGCAACATTTACACAGGCATTGGCATTGGCAGGACCGTTGGTGATGGTTGGAACGGGTAAGGCTTTCACCTCTACGGTATAGGTTTTTGTTCGGGGTGCGCAGGTAGCCGAGGTTGTAATAAGCTGGATATCATGAAATCCCACGCTTGACCAGGTTACATCAATGCTGTTTCCATTTACAGGGGTGATAATCGCACCGCCTCCTGCGGGTAACGACCAGGAATAGGTTGCCACCGCGGTGGGGCAAGTATAGGTTTTGGTTGTATTCAGGCAGGCGGTGGCGGGACCGGTTACGGTGGCTATTGGATCGGGGTTTACTGTGATGGTCCGCGCACTTGCTGCCGCTGCTGTGCATCCGTTCAGGTCGGTGTAGTTGACCGTTATGGTCCCCGGATCGGATGTCCAGGTCACATTTAATGCATTTGTGCCCTGCCCTGAATTGATGGTGCCGCCGGTCACCGTCCATATGTAACTTGCTACCGTCATGGATGCATCGGTAGTATACGTCTGCTGGCTCAGGATGCATATGCTGGTTGGACCGGAAAGGTCTGGTACAGGAAGAGGTTTGACATCAACATTGAATGGCAGAGGGCTTGAACCAGTGCATAAATTTGAATTTTTATAACTTACGCTGACTGTTTGAGGTCCAGTGGCAGTCCAGGTAACGGTGATCTGGTTGGTTATCCCCCCGGCGGTGATTGTGCCGCCGGCTGAGAGAGTCCAAACATAATTGGTCATGCTGCCTTCGGTAGTGTAAATATTACCGCTAGAATTAAGACAAACCGAAGCTGCAATGGACGATATAGTTGGAACAGGAAGTGCATTTACCAAAACTGGGTATATTGTAGTACGTTGACCACAGGCTGCTGAAGTTGAAACAAGGGTAACATCGTGGGTGCCGGCAGAAGTCCAGTCTACAGTAATGCTGCTGCCGTTAACAGGTGAAGTAATAGTGCCGGTTCCCGGCGGAATCGACCATGCATAGGTAGCCAGGGGGGTTGCGCATGCATAAATTTCGTTTGTGGAATTTACACAAACGGTGGCATTTCCGGTAACAGCGGGAAGCGGATCAGCATTAACAGTAATAACTAATACCGGAGAATCAGGTCCTACGCCGCAGCTGAGATTTTTCCCGTGAACCTTTAAAGGACCTCCCGATGCCAGAGTAGGGAAAGTCAAAGTAATTGTATTGGTGGGAGTAGTTAGCGTAGAAAGGTCAGGTAATGTCCATATGTATTCTTCGGCATGTTGAATTGGATCTATTGTATATGTGACTGTTGAGCCGACACATACCGGGTTAGTCCCGGAAGGAGGATTAATAGGTGTTGCAGGTGAATGTTTTGGAATAATGGTTAAAGAATAGGTGTCATTTGTTTCGTAAAACCACCATGAATTTATAATATCAATATTGCCATTGGTATTGTTTCCTGCACCGGTTTTAAGCCAATTATGACATCCTCCGATTGCAGGAAAGTTTGGGTTTACAGAAGTGCCCGGATATTCACACCCTGTCAGGTTTGCTCTGACTCCATTTGCTACAACAGGGCTGAGATTTTCATCCTCCCAATATATTTTACAGTGGGTGGATGCAGGGGGATCCGGTGACGGCCTGACGAAATCAACCTTGATTCCATCAGTATTGCCTTCAATATCATAGATAGGGAGATTTGTTAATCCCCGCAAGTATGTAACATTTGTGTTTATTGATACACCGTTTGTAACAGGATTACCAAACCCATCCTTTCCATCCCAGGGAATGATTTGCCAGTCAGTGCAACCATTGGTTGGATTTACATCTGCTGTTAAAGTTACGTCTTCCGGGCCAGGGGGTGTGGGCGGGTCTTGAGGATCAATATCAATAAATAATGAAATTCTCCCGGGAGCGCTCATTTTGATTTTGATGTCAACAGTGCCATCGCAATGCGATTCACTGCTAAGTGGAGGACAAATCTGGCCATATGTACCGGTTGGATAGGTTCCGCTCGGCGGATAATTTATATCATCATGCTCGGGATCATTCAGAAATACTTTGTATTGAGGTGCTGTTCCCGGCCAGGTTGCTGCAGATTGAATATCATTTAACGATTTACGGGTATCAATCCATGTTTCGGGAACAACCGGTTTTTTGACACCATACTGGTTGCAATAAAACATCCAGGTGCCTCCGCTCCAGCCGTTAACATTTAACTTTGTAACAACCATGTCGTTGGAATACATGAAAAATACAGTACTCGGTGTGTTGACCTGCTCAAATTGCCATGCACGGCTCCAAACGCGGCCATTTATTGGAGTAGTCCCGTCTTTAACAACAGTAATGTCGAAGAAGTTGATATTGCCTCCGTTAGTTTGATTTATAGCGCCAACTCCCCCCGCTGCATCCGTGGCAAATTCGAAATAATAATCACCATTCATGGTTGGTGTATAGATTGCGGGTGTATACCCGGCAACACCATCGAGTGGTCCCGCATTTGCCTGTCCAATACTACCAATATACCCGGCCCCGCTGGTGGCAAAGGCAACATAAGTAGCGTAAACAGCTGTACCAGGTACAATACTCTTATCTGCAGATGGTTCCCGCAGTTGGTAAGTCGCTATGCCGGTACCTTTCTGAAATCCAAAATATATTTGTTCATGGGTATAATCCGAGATATGTACATGTAAGCGATAACTTGTATCGCAATTGGGAGTGGCAAAGTTTATTCTCCATCCATTGGGGTTCGACCAGGCATCCTGAGGATAACAACTTAACCTTTGACCAGCAGTTGTAGAAGTATATAATTTGTTTGATCCTTCCGCAAACCCCTTATTTGCAGTTAACAAACCTAACACCAGGAAAAGTATACAGAGGCGAAGAAATCGCAGTTTTTGGTAAAAATACTGGTAATGTGTTGATAATGAGTAGATATATGTATGCATTTTAAGCTTTTTTTTCGAATTGGTTGGTCGGTACACTCTTAACCTAAATTAATCCATAAAGGTATAAATTTTCCTTTTAAAGTAACTAAAAAATTTTAGGAATTGTTGTTTTTCTTTTAGCGACGGGGGCGGGGAATGGGGGACAGGAGGGCGTGGAGCATAGTGTGATGAAGGTAATTGCGTAATTAGAAAATATGGCAATTCAGCAATGTGCCAATTCGACAATTTGAAAATGTGACAATTCGGCAAATTGGTAAATCGGTATTTTAGCAATTTGAGCTTTACAGGCATTCCGAATGGCCTGAAATGAGCTTTGACTGACTTTAAATGTGCTTTGAACGGCATGTAATGCGCTTTGTATGACCTGAAATGTGTTTTGAACTACTTGGAAAAACCTTTGTGTCACTTTGTGCATTCTTCGTATTACTTTGTGTCACAGCTATTCCACAAAACCCACAAAGGAAGCACAAAAGGCTCGAAGGTATTGATGAGATTGAATGCACCAGCCACCAGCCACGAGTCACCAGCAACCAGAGTCTAGCAACCAGCATTCCCAGTTTTCGAAAATCTGATTACCTTTGCCTTCTACCTTCAATCGCAAAATGTTAGCTGAATTCCGAAAACTCTTCCGCCAGTCGGCCATATACGGGCTCGGCACATTATCGACCAAACTGGCCGGATTTGTGCTTATACCCTTGTATACAAGGAGTTTCTCGGTTGCCGAATTCGGGGTTCTCGGGCTACTCGAAGTAAGTGCTGCCGTGGTAATGGCATTTTTCGGCATGTCGCTGTATTCGGCATTTTTCCGCTGGTACTGGGATAAAAGTTCCGAAGGGAAAAAAGATTCGCTGTTCTATACCGTTACCATTTTCCAGATCGGGATCGCTATACTGGCTTACCTGGCAGCTCTTCCGTTCCTGAAAAGCATGTCGGTTCTGCTTTTCAAAACACCTGCAAACAGTTACCTGATACAGCTGATGTTTATTTCGGCATTGTTACAGTTGGTGCTTACCATGCCCAATACACTTCTCAGGCTGCAGGAAAGGCCCTGGCTTTTTACCCTTGCCAATGTGATGCAACTGATTTTCAGCCTGCTGGTTACCGTTTATTTTGTAGCCTACAAGCATGCCGGCATCGAAGGGATTTATTATGGGCAGATTATCGGGAGCCTTGCATTTGCAGCAGTGCTGATCCGTTTTTCGATTCGCAATATGACACTGAAGTTCGAAGGGGAACTTCTCCGCGAAATGCTTGTATATTGCCTGCCGCTGTTTATGTCGGGCGTCGCATTGGTCATGCTGAATGTAACCGACCGTTATGCCCTGAGTATACTTGGAAATATGGCCGATGTCGGACTGTATTCCTATGGTTTTAAACTGGCTAATACGCTGAATGTATTCCTGATAACCTCGGTGAACTTTGCTATTCAACCCATGATTTACCGCATGATGAATGCACCCGACAACAAACGGTTTTATGCCAAACTCATGACCTATTACACTTTCGGGACCATGATTTTCGCCCTTGGAATGATGGTATTTGGGATGGAAATAACAAAACTGTTCGCCAAACGGGTCGAATATTTCGATGCCTGGTATATTTTCCCCTTCGTTATCTATTCCATTGTTTTCGGGATGATGAAGGATGTGGCTACCACCGGGCTGAGCATCTCGAAGAAAACAAAAATCATTGCCTTTACAGTGATTGTGACAGCGGTAATTAATATCATTCTTCTTGCAGTGTTTATACCTTTGTTCGGGAATGTGGGTGCTGCAATGTCGAAACTGGTTTCGATGATCGTTTTCTTCGGGCTGACTTATTATTATGCCCAGAAAGAATTTACTATCCCTTACGAAATGGGCCGCATAGTTTTGCTCCTGGTTACCGGGGCCGCTCTTTACCTGGTATCAATGATTTTTAATGCCTGGGAAGTAATTCCACGGCTGGCTGTAAAATCGCTGCTCATAGTTTCGTATCCGTTTGTTCTCTATCTTTTCAGGTTTTACGAACCTGTTGAAGTTATGATGATCAGGGGTGGATGGAATAAATGGAAAAACCCCGCTGAGTTTATGATTAATTTTAAACGACTTTTTACAAAATAAGAAAATATGAGCAATATGCAGAATATCGTATTTCTTGGGGCTGGTTCTATCGGAACTGCTTTAGGTAATTCGCTGGCTGTACGCCCCGATCTTAATGTCACTCTTTTGTCGGTGGAGCGCGATGTGGTTGAAACCATTACCAATTCGCACATCAACCAGAAATATTTTCCCAATATAAGGCTGTTGCCTGTGTTGAAGGCAACTGCCGATCCGGCTGTACTTGCCGGCGCCGGCGTGGTTTTTATTGCCATTCCGTCAGTTGCGGTTGTCGATTATATGAAGCAGATCAGGGATGTATTACCTGGAGATGCCATCCTTATTAACCTGGCCAAGGGATTTGGCTGCCAGAAGCAGATTATATCCGATTGCCTGGCCGATCATCTTCCCAACCCGGTTTGTGCACTTAAAGGTCCATCGTTTGCACGCGAAATAATCAACAACAGCCCGACAGCATTCACGCTTGCATCAACCGATGCACGCTGGTGCGAACTGCTGGAGCCTCTGTTCGACGAAACAAATCTTTTTGTCGATTCAACAACCGACCTGGCCGGGGTTGAGATACTGAGTATTCTGAAAAATATTTATGCTATTCTCATTGGTATAGTCGACGCGCATTTCAACTCGCCCAACCTCAGGTTTATGATGTTCACAAGGGCTTTTAACGAAATGCGGAACATATTGCTGCACTTCGGTGGCCACGAGGAAACGATGTTCCATTACTGTGGCATCGGCGATTTCGGGCTTACAGCTCTTAACGACCTGAGCCGTAACCGTACACTGGGTTTGCTAATTGGCAAAGGCTTTTTTAACGAAGGAATTCCAAATAAGGTTGTGCTCGAGGGCAGAATCGCAATGAGCATTATACTCGAGAAATTAACCGACAGCCAAATGCCCGAAACGGGCTACCATATGATGCGGCAGCTCGACAAGGTTTTCAGTGGCGACACTGATATTGCCTTGTTTGTGAATAAGATGATTAACGAAAGGTATTGAGAGGAGGGGTTGGGGATTAGGGGTTGGGGATTAGGGATTGGAGATTAAGGGGTGAGAAATACAAATTATTGGTTACTGGTTGCTGGTTACTTGTTACTGGTAGCAGGCTGCTGGATTCTGGTTGAAAAAGTTGCTCCATCGTTTTTTTTTGTCTGGCATTGCCAGGGTGCTTTATAAAATCAAGTGTATTTGTTATTGTTAATAACCTCGATACATTGACATTTAAGCACTTCCTGGCAAAAGCATAATCCAAATACGAAATAGTTTAATTTTGCATTTCATTGCCTTAAGAATATTAACCCTGTGCGGATGTCCCAAGAATCCATTCTTTTTATTTACACCAGTTTCACACAGTTTGTAAAAACTGATTTTGAAATCCTGTCGTCGGTGTATAAGGTAAAGGAATCGCGTTTTAAGCCGGTGCATGGATTGATAAACACCGCATTGGAAATGACAAGGCAGTTTTTCTTCCTGCTGTTCAATGTTCACCGGTTCGATGCGGTATACATCTGGTTTGCCGATTATCACTCCTTTCTGCCGGTATTGTTTGCAAAAGTTTTTGGTAAAAAATCCTATGTCGTTATCGGCGGTTATGAAGTTGGCCGGGTCAGGGATTTACATTACGGGGCGCTTTGCTCAAAGTTCAGGGGATTTTTCTGTATCCGTTCGATGCGGATGAGTTCGTTAAACCTGACGGTTTCATCGTATGTCGACCGTAAGATGAAATATATTGCTCCAGGAGCGAAGCGTAAGTTGGTTTATAACTGCGTGGATTTTGATCCTGTTCCGGATCAGGCTATTGAAAAAGAAAAACTCGTACTCACAGTCGGGATAATCGAAAACGAGCGTTCATTTAAATTAAAAGGAATCGATACGTTTATTGAGGTAGCCCGCATTACGCCGGAATACAGCTTTGTTATAGTCGGCTTGGATAAGCAACAGTTACCAGGATTAATTGCATCTTTGCCTGCTAATATTCATATTTACGGGAAAGTAGCTCACAACGAACTTGCATCGTATTACAGAAAGGCAAAGTACTATTGCCAGTTGTCGCGTTCCGAATCGTTCGGTGTATCCATAGCCGAAGCCATGTTTTATAAGTGTATACCAATTGTCACAAACGAAGGTGGTATGCCTGAACTGGCCGGTGCAAGCGGGTTTATTGTGAAACGCGATGTTTCGCTGATTAGCAGCCTCATTAAGAATGAACCAGCAGAAACCCGGGGTATGCAGCAGGAATCGGCCAACCGCATTCGTGTTGAATACAGCCGTGCAAAAAGAAAAGAATCAATTACTTCCCTGATATCGCATCAAACTGCTAAAATGTAATGAACTATGTATTTAAAGAAAAGGCTTGAAACTGTTTTTCATAATGTGATCCGTAAAACAGGTTACGATGTAGTGAAATGTAAATATTCGAAACATGAACTCGAAATAGAACATTGGCTTAAGCTTATGAACATCAGTTGTGTACTCGATGTTGGAGCAAACGAAGGGCAATACGCAAAGAATATCAGGATAGGTGGGTATAAAAACAGGATCATCTCGTTCGAACCCATAAAGGAGCCTTTTGCAAAACTGCAGAAGCTTTCGGCAAACGACAGCCTGTGGGAAGTTCACAATATGGCATTAGGTGATTCGGTAGGACAAACGCAAATCAACATCTCCGGAAACTCCGTAAGCAGTTCCATACTTGGAATAAATACTTCGCACACCGATGCAGCCCCTGAGTCTAAGTACATTGGAACCGAGAAAATTGAAATCCGTACGCTGGATTCCCTTTTTAACGAGTTGGATCTTAAAGGACAGACCATTTACATGAAGGTCGATACCCAGGGATTTGAAAAAAAAGTGCTGCTGGGTGCAAAAGCATCGTTGAAATCGATCAAAGCTATTCAACTCGAAATGTCGGTTCAGCCGCTTTACGATGGTGAAGACCTGTATTACCAGCTCAGCGATTTTCTGTACAAAGAGAATTTCCGCTTAATTAAAATCGTTCGCGGACTTACAAAGGAGAATGGCGAGTTGCTGCAATTCGACGGAGTTTTTATGCGTGATTAATAAAATTATTATTTACATTCTTTTACGTCAAATGGAAATGAAACAGGCAGTTTACAAGTTCATATACAATGCCAATGTAAATATTGTATTGCGAAATCTGAATAAATGGCTTCTCCCTTTGCTGCCATCAAAGATAAAATTGCCTCCTTCAGGAGTTATGAAGGTGAAAAATCATGAAGGACTCGTATTGAAGATCAGAACAAATCAAACAAGTTATTTAACAAAGCTCATTTTCTGGGAAGGAGGCTACCTTCGGTTTGAATATACTGACATATTTATCAGACTGATTAAAAAAGTAAGTACTTTTTACGACATCGGAGCTAACATTGGATACTATTCGCTTGTGGCAGCCATTGAAAATAAAAATATCAATGTTGTTGGATTTGAGCCTGCATCGGGCCCGCTTTTCTATTTCAAAGAAAATACCCGCCTTAACAATTTTACTAATATTAAAATCGAACCTATTGCTTTATCCCATCAAACAGGCGAAATAGAATTCTATGAAATAAAAAATCATAAGTATAAATACCTGGAACATAACCTGGCAGGCGAAGGTAATGCAGGCAGTAATACAACCGGGCGAAACTTTGTTGTACGAAAAGTCCCGACAACTACTCTTGATAATTATGTCAAAACCAATACTGTTTCAAGCATTGATCTGATAAAAATGGATACAGAAGGTACTGAAAATCTGATTCTTGAGAAAGCAAGCCTGGTATTGAAAACTATGAAGCCTATTATAATCTGCGAAACTATATTTAATACCACTGAACCTGAACTTGAGAGAATTATGAAATCATACGGTTATGAGTTATACGATCATGTAGGAAATGGCCTGATAAAACAGGAAAGTATTATCCGGAATGAGAATAATGGTGTAAGCAATTGTTTCTTTGTGCATCCCAGCAAATTCCATTTAATTAATGAATTTGTAATAAATTAATTCATACGATCTTATCCGGCCAAACTTTCAGGTATGAAACTCTCTATTATTACAGTTAATCTCAACAACCGGTCAGGGCTTGAAAAAACTATACTGAGTGTTGTAAATCAATCTTATAGTGATTATGAATTGATTGTAATTGACGGGGGATCAACTGATGGAAGCGCTGATTTAATAAGTCAATATAAAAGTGAAATTTCATATTGGATCAGCGAGAAAGACAAAGGGATTTACAATGCCATGAACAAAGGAATTGCAGTTGCCAGGGGCGAATACTGTTATTTTCTGAATTCAGGCGATTATTTTACTGGGAATTCGGTACTTGAGGAGTTATTCAAACTCGATATTCATGCCGATATAGTTTCGGGAAATGTATTAAAAATTAGGTCGAACGGGAAATACAGGAGTATAGAGCCCCACGATAAGCCAACCCTGCACAAACTTTGCATACACAGTCTTCCGCATCAGGCCTCTCTGATTAATCGTGCACTTTTTGCCGAAATCGGAAATTATAACGAATCCTACAGGATTGTATCAGATTTTGATTTCTTCCTTAGGGCCATCGTGGTTCATAAAAAAACCTACCAGAAAGTCGACCTGAACTTCAGCTATTTTAACCTTTTGGGCATCAGCAGCAATATGGATAATTTCGGTGCTGCAAAAGAGGAATCGTATTTATGCCTGAAGAACAATTTCCCTGATATGGTCGATGATCTGATGGATTACAGGTATTTTTATGTCAGCAATATCGGCCAGTTTATACGGATGATTCAGAAGAAAGAAAAGCTTTATAGTTTTCTGAACCGGGTTGTAGGGAAATTATTTGCTCTTAAGAAATTTATCATCGGGAAATAACTCCCAAGGGAAAGTGAAAGTTTTTTACTGAATGCTATTCCGAGAATTTGTGAATGATTTTCCTTAAAATAAAAGTAGTGTATAAATACTGCTATCAAGCATCCGGCATTTAGAACT
>CAISRK010000454.1 GCA_903887815.1 uncultured Bacteroidales bacterium
CAGTCAAAGAAACACGAAAAGTCATACTCTGCATGAAATCCAAGCCTTGGATTTCATGCTTGTGTTTTTGGCAGCAGCTGTAGTTTGAAAGAATGGCCAGCAACAGAAATTAAACTAACACTTTCGCCCAAAAATGCATAAACAGCTTAGACTGTTCTCATCACTTGTATTAAACAATTCATTTAAACATGGCCTGATTAAAGTTTGTATTGCCTTGTTTTTCAGGTAACTGACTTTGATTGGTTAGTTCAAATTTTCAGAATAAACGTACTATTTACTTAAGCGGCCAGATGTAATTCCAACCAGGTTCCCATCATTGCAGAACACCAAATCGCCTATGTTCGCTGCTTCAATTGAGACCGAATTCTGGTACACGGTTCTATGCAATTCAATTCCTGTTTTCGAACAGATCTTCACAAGCATTAACTTATTTTGTCTTCCATATCATCGCGCATGGAAAAAAGGTATTTGTTTGTGAACAATTGATAGTATTAACGTACATATCCATGATTTAGCCATACATTTACATCCAACGTATTATAAATTCACAGTACTTAAAAAGCCCAGTCTCATGGAACAACGAAAACAATTCGAACAGCAGATCATCGAAAAGGTAATGAAAGAGGAAGATTTCAGGAAACGCCTGATTGAGGATCCAAAGTTTACCCTTGAGCAGGAGACAGGGCTGCGCATTCCCGGGTCAATGAATATAATAGTCCTTGAGGAAGATGCACATACCTTTTACCTGGTGCTGCCTGCAAAAATTAATCCGGAAACTGACGGTGAACTCACCGAGGCAGACCTTGAAATGGTTTCGGGGGGATATGATAGTAGCACTATGAGTCCCACTACTTGTGGATAGCTAACATAAAAATGAAAAGATTCACCATGCTTAAAGGAAGTCAAAACTCATGGAAGAACGCAAATAATTCGAACAGCAAATCATCGAAAAAGCGATGAAAGATGAAGATTTCATGAAGCGCCTGATTGAAGACCCAAAGTTTACACTTGAACAGGAGACAGGTCTGCGGATTCCCGCTTCAATGAATATAATAGTCCTTGAGGAAGATGCACATACCTTTTACCTTGTGCTGCCAGTAAAAAGTAATCCTGAAACTGACGGTGAACTCACCGAGGCAGACCTCGAAATGGTTTCAGGGGGATGGGATCAAGGACCACCATTAACTGCTACTTGTAATAACTAACCAACAAGGGAATAAATTCACCTTACTTAAAAGAAAGTCCGGTCTCATGAAAGAACGCAAACAACTCGAACAGCAAATCATCGAAAAAGTGATGAAAGATGAAGATTTCAGGAAGCGCCTGATTGAGGACCCAAAGTTTATTCTTGAGCAGGAGACCGGAATGAAAATGCCAGGTTCAATTAATATTAAAGTCCTCGAAGAGGATGAGGTAACTTTCTACCTGGTCCTTCCTCCAATTCCAACAGTAAGCGAGGAGGGCGAGTTAAGTGATGTCGATCTCGAAGGAGTGTCAGGAGGCTGGAATGAAGGAGAAAGCGGAGATAACAATGGTGGAAATGTACCTACTGGTCCAATTACTTCTTTAATTAGTCGATCCTTAAAAAGGATATAAACAATTGAATGTCAGTAATTAAAGTTATTTTTATGTTGTTTGTTAATGCAGGAATTTGTACCTTTATTGCGTAAAACCTGCAAATTATGATTGGAAAATTGCCTCCCAAAAGCCAGCGAGATATGTTCCGTCCTTTATTGGAAGATTTTATCGATATGGGCCATGAACTGGTACTTCTGGAAAATAGAATTGACTGGAGTTACTTTGAGAAAGAATTTACACCGTATTATTCTGACCAGGGGGCCCCAAGCGTTCCTATCCGCCTTATGGTGGGCTGTTTGTTGTTGAAGCATATGTATAATCTTGGTGATGAGCGTCTTCCAGAGGTTTGGGTACGCGATGTTTACTTCCAGCACTTCTGTGGCGGTGTCTTTTTCGAGCATAAATTTCCGTTTGATCCGAGCGACTTCGTTCATTTTCGCAACCGCGTGGGTGAAGATGGTATTGGTAAAATATTTGCTTACAGCGTAAAACTGCACGGGAAAGAAGTACCCAATAGGTCGAATTTTGTATTGTCAGACACCACAGTACAGGAGAACAACACGACCTTTCCGACCGATGCCAAACTGTGCAAGAAAGTAATTGACAAGTGCAATAAAATGGCGGAGAAAGAGGGCATTAAGCAAAGGCAGCGTTACACCCGCGAAAGTAAACAACTACTGCGTGACACTTATAACGGCAAACACCCCAAACGAGCAAAGCAGGCAAGAAAAGCAAAGAAGAGGTTGAAAACAATAGCCAATATCCAATTGCGTGAGTTGCAACGCAGAATGAGTGAAGATCAGAAAAAACGGTACGCAAAAGACTTTGAACTTTACAATCGCGTTGTTAACCAGCAGAAAAACGATAAGGACAAGGCTTACAGTCTGCACAAACCGTTTACCCGGTGTATAGCCAAGGGCAAGCCCCATAAGCAATACGAGTTTGGCAACAAAGTAGGGCTGGTTACCACAGGCAAAAAGGGAAAGAAAATCATCACAGCCATCAAGGCTTTTTTAGAAAACCCCTTCGACGGGCACACGATAGAATCGTTGCTTGATCAGATGAACAACAACCAGTTGAAACTACCGGAAGAATTGGTTTACGATCGAGGAGGTAAAGGAAGGGTAGTAATAAACGGGGTAAAAATCATAACGCCAAACAAACCAAAAGCAAGCGATACAGCATACCACAAACAGCAGAAACGCAAAAAGTTCAGGGCAAGGGCAGGCATAGAACCGATCATCGGGCATTTGAAAACAGATTTCCGCATGGCACAGAATTACCTCTTAGGTGAAAAAGGAATACAAATCAACGCTTTCATGGCTGCAACAGCCTGGAACTTGAAGAAAATGATGGAAAAACTCAAGGAAGAGTTTTTGCGTTTTATTTTTCAGATCTTTTTCAAACAAAAATTTTACCCTGTTGCCGCTTGAAAAATGACTTTATAAGGATCGACTAATTAATTAATCATGGTTTGAGGATCATTTGCCCCCCTGCGCCCGATCGCTCTGTAAGAATTGAAGGCGAATAAGCGGGACTGATCGCGGAGATGATGCCTGTGGCTTTGTAAACAGCTCATAATTATTGCTGTAAGGGGGAGTTGTGTTTTAAAGTCAGCAGTTCATTCGAAAATCAGGATAGAGGGAAATTTCTCAGGATAGGCCTGCCGGAGCAATGCATAGCCGATACCCGAAATTCCCTGGAAGAAACCAGGATTGATCAAATCGTCACCCGCACCGAATAACAGGTTATAATGACCGGTTTTTTCGGCGGCAAAAAGAACCTGGCTCGTCTTATTACCCGACTCGATCATCAAATCGCGATCGCCCGTTTTGGCGGCAAAGTATAACAGCATATCTGCAAGCCCCATGTTCCCGCAACACAGGTGATCCCGGTAGGTCGAGTTCATCGACATTCCCCTTGTTCCATTGATAGCATTCCGTATATCTGCATCAACCTCCTTATTATTCAATATATTCTGCGAAGCCAGCCGGGCAAGACCAATTCCCGGGGCACCATGGCACCAGCTCCACATAAAGGAGGGACCATCGCCCGGCATGTCATTCAACATCCTGAGATCTGCCCAATTATTTACCTGCGCCGAAAACAATGTATTCTCATACCGGATGGCCCGTTCGGCTGTGTCGCGATAAATGACTTGTCCGGTGTACTCGTACAATTTTAAAAGGGCATAGGCAATACCGGCCTGCCCATGTGAAAAGCCGGAAAGCATATTATCTCCCACGGTTTTCCATCCGCAAGTACCATCTTTATTTTCATGAAGGCTCACCAGCAGGCTATCACCGCAGAGAGTGGCCTTTTCCAGCGCTTCCCGGAAGCCCGTTTGCTTGTACAGCAATAGCATCCCCAGTATGCATCCGGCTTTGCCTGAAGTGATATCATGTGACCTGTCCTTTTGTATCGCCGATGGCGTGATCACATTACAGATCAATTTTGCATCCTCCACAAATGAAGGATCATGGAGGAATTCGGAAAGTTTTAGCAATGTGTATATTGCCGATGCAATTCCAGATGTAATTCCAATCAATCCACCCGATGCAATCAGGCCATATTGCCTGAGATGGCTGAATCGCTGGCGAAGTGAAAATATAGTTGATTCGTTTAACCTCTGAAGCAGAGGATCATTACTTATCGTCGAAAGTGCGGATAAGAAAAGTGTCACACCCTGAAGACCGTCATACAGATCAAACGATATAGGTTGTAAACGGAACCGCTCCGTACCAGAGATGATGCCTGCGGTAATCCAGGTGCAACTCCCGTCCTTTGAAAAAATCGCTTCAGATTGTAGTTTCCCTGCAATTTTTTTTGCAGCTCCCAGGAGTATTTCCCTTGAGACTGGCAGGATTCCCGATTTGTCCTGAAATTGATTTTCTCCCTGAATTCTGACAGGGCTGTGCTGCTTATCTCTGAAAAACAACGCTGCCCGAATGAATTTTACCTGTTGTTTGATGTCAGATTCATCCATTTCCGAAACCATGCCTGCAACCTGCTCAAAGGCTGATTTGTGCAAAAAACCAGGAAAAGCAGTGCCATAAGGATCCATGATACCTGTCAGACCGGATTCGGCCCAGAAAATAGGGATATCCGTGTCTTCCATTTGCCGTATTTCCGATTTATAAATAGGCCAGAAGCCGGCAGATTCGGGATTATGCAGGAATGGACGGCTAAGCAACTCTCTTTGAATACTCCGGTCCAACCCATTACGCATATATTTCGGATTCATCAGCTTTTTATTGATCAATGCGTAAATCATGGTCGACCGGAAAATATACCGCAGATCTTTCGCTTCAAACAGGTGAATGGGAATGAGAGAGCGGTGTTTGATCACCAACCTGTAAAGGGAGGTAAATCCAGCAACGATCTCTTCCGAATGGTCTACAGGAAGCTGAATCTGTCCCTGATAAACCGGCATATTCCGCAGTTGCGGTATGACAACCGGTTCATATATCATTTTCATACTGTCGCTGTTAACAGCATGCCAACGGATCCGCTGATAAGGAGATTCCACATTCTCATACCCGCCAATACCACTCACATCGAAAACAAATCCATCAATACCAAGTTTCCATGTTGGTAAAAGTCCGGTACGAAAAACAGAAAACCCGAATTGTGAATTTGCGAGCGAATTGGCACTATCTTCAAATTGGGGATCAATCAATTTCCCTTCAGGGTGCATAACCGTTTCAAGATCGATGAGCATAGGGTGTGATCCGGCAGCGATAAGGTTTTCCATGTGGCAATCATTCCCATTCAGCATGTAAACAATGCCGATGAGTGCTCCGATACGCCTGTAATAATCCGAAACATCCTGCTCTGATGTACAATCAGAAGCTTCAATAAAAACAACCCAACCGTATTTGCCTTTCGTGATAACATCAGGAGGTTTCATGGAGGGCGACAATCCTTTTGCGTTCAGCCAATTAATAAATTCCGACCATGCCTGCTCCAGTTCCAGGTTTTTTGATTTGTACATCAGTTTAAGGCCCGATTCAAATTTGAGCGATATCACTTCTTGGCCATGATTGTGCGGATCGGAGATCCCTGCCTGGTACATTGTAACTTTTCCGGGTTCAACATCCAGGGAAAAATGGGTTGTAATTTCGGCAAGATCCTCCGACAGACGATCAATAAATATGGCGTTGTTGCCGATCCAGTTGCGGAGCAACAGGCTTATGATTTTAGCCAAAACACTGTATTCAAAAAAGAAATCCTGCCAGTTGTTTTCAATAATGCGGCCAACAAATTCCATGTAGAGATCATTGCCCGGGACTTTATCAGGTTGAGTCTCTGCGATAAGCATGAAAATCGAAGATTGTCGGGAACTTTTAAAGACCCCGAACTCTAATTGAAAAGTCCGGGAAGTATATAAGCCCAGCATCCTGGCCAGCTGAAGGTTAAGCAGCCGGCTAGCTTCGGGTGTGAACAAGCTTGCCTTCCTGTCGCCTGCTGCCTGTTCAAGCTTACTCAATGCGTAAACCACCAGCGGTGTGTGGAGATGAAGAAATGGCATTTTTTTATCCTGATCATCGCCGAAAAGCCTTGTCATATCTGCCGAGAGGTCAGCAGGATCATAGGACCTCAGAAATCCCATTATATCCTTGAAGGTAGTTGTCCACTCAGGCAGTTGATTGGGATCCCTGAAAGAAACAGGGCCGGCAAGGTTACTGAGGTCACCCCTGGTGAGGTTATCGATTTTCAGCCGGTTTTCGAACATTTGCGGATCGTCGGAGGTGAAGACTTTGTGCCATCCGGATATGAATTTTTCTAAATCCCTCTCTTTTGCGGGATGAAAAATAAATTGCCGAGGTTCGTCGATCTTCTCCTGCAGGGTGATGGCCTTAGCAGCCAGGTTGTGCCAGTATATTTCGGGTAGGTCAGGTCTCACTTTCAGTTTGTTTAAAGGCAACTTCTTTTTGCGGATTGATCATAGTTCCGAAATATCCCTTACATTCCAGCGACAGTCCCGGTTTATAAACCATTTTAAGGTGATTGATGCCGCTAATGTAGTTTACCGGGAAAAGGTGCGAAACGGTTTTTTTACTCGAATAGCTGCCAAGCCCCTTCCTCTTTGCCGGCAGAATCAGATTTTCAGCCCCGAGAAAGTCGAAAATTTCGTTCCACCTCGGATCCCACAGGGGCTGACTCATATCCCTGAGATACATCTCCGTTCCGAAAAGTGGAAGCACAGTTTCCCCAATGTGAAGATTAAAGGCTGTATGATCAAATTTTACAGCATAACGGTCAACCATCTTATGGATGTAATCAATTTCTCCCGGCCACCGGATATCCTTTAAATATTCAAAGATTGAATGTTCCCGAAACCCTGTAAGAATAAGGCGGACCGCTTCAGTTTTCCGTGGAATCATAAACCCGACCTGGTAAATATTGGCAAATGGGGGCAGTGCTTCGATACATCGTTTCAGGGATTCGCCCAGCCCGGCAGGAAATTTTATCCCGAAAAGAATCCGGTAAATTTCATTCAGCACCTCAAGCATTGATTCCCACTGGGCATTCCTTGGTTCATTTATCCTGGTGATTTTGAAAAATATATTCGGGATGGGATTGAAGGATGATTCCAGACAGTCGAATTCGAGCCAGAATAATTCAAGCCGCTCATTCAGAAGAGAAGAAACATCGAACCATTCCGCAAATAGTCGTGAAATTTTATGCCAAAATGGGTTATTTAATAATACCGGCGATAACCTGGCGAATTCACTTTCCCCGGCAAGAATGCCGGGCCCTTCCCGATCTTTCCTGATCTGAAGGAAAAAATCACAGGTGGCCTCCGGGTTTCCCAGGCGTGTTTCGAAACCAAAAACTGCTGCTGCATCAAAAGGAAATAATGAACAAAGGTCCTCAACAGCCTGAATATGCACAGGACCAAGAAGCGCGGTCGAAAGCACAGGAGCAATCGTTTTAAAGTGATCCTTAAAGGTATATTGCATCCTAAATGCTGTTTTTATTGTATTTATAAGGAAATGTCTGGCCCCGCATTCAAATGTAATACCTTTTCGATTAGCTTTGTGTTAATTCAATTTTCCGAAAAATGCTTAACCGCCCGATTTTCCGTAAGACTTCTCTTGAAAAAATGACTTCAACGGAAGATCTGGATGAATTGCTCCAGGTCAATTCAATTAAAACCTGGTTATTATTTTCGGGTATTTGTGCGGTTCTGGCTGTAATGCTTGCCTGGGGATTCCTCGGTTCCATCTCACAGAATGTTAAGGGATTCGGTATTATAAAAACGCAGGAACTCTGGCGTGCAGTATTAGCAGACCGTTCGGGACAAGTAGATTCAGTTTTCTGTAATACAGGTGACGAATTTGTGGCAGGGCAGAAACTTGTCAAACTTTTCGATCTTGAAAAGAAAGAATACATCAATATATGTGCAACGGGTCGGGGCAAAGTGATTGCCGTAAACGTCAGGGAAGGGATATATGTTGCTATGGGAACTCCTTTAATTGATATTATGCGCTTCAACAACCAAGAGAAGAGGAAAGCAGAGGTGGTATTTTTTGTTACGGAAAAGGAAGTGGCAAAACTAAAAAATGGCATGAGTTGTAACCTTGCAATGGATAAAGAAGGCGTACCACCTGAATTTAAAATTGCAGTTATTAATTTCATTTCCGATCATTCCGTATCTAAAAATACCATTTTGAAATTTTTCCCTGGTGAAGAAATGCTGAAAAGTGTGCAGGAAAGTGATTTTTATGAAATCAGGGCCTCGATGAAAATAGATACTGTTGCAACACCGGGCAAGCCTCAATATAACCTTAGTAAATTAAACTGGCTTGTTGCCCGGGTAACTATTACGGTCGACCGAAGAAGCCCTATATCCTTCCTTTTCAAATAATTCCGCTCATTCCAGCAACGCTCAATGAATCTGAATCCAATTCATATCTTTCGGAAGATCAAGAAGAAGGCAACGGGTATTAGTCGTGTTAAAACCCCGACTGTCCTGCAGATGGAAGCAATGGAATGTGGAGCTGCTTCCCTGGGAATTGTTTTGGCACATTTTGGCAAATATGTCCCTCTTGAAAAGTTACGTGTCGATTGTGGGGTTTCGCGCAACGGAAGTACAGCAAGCAATCTGACTAAAGCCGCACGAAATTACGGATTGGAAGTAAAAGCCTATAAAAAGGAACCGTCACAACTGCGATCACTCCCAGTTCCGATGATCGTGTTCTGGAATTTTTACCATTTTCTTGTTGTGGAAGGCTTTGGGAAAAATAAAGTTTACCTCAACGATCCCGCATCAGGACCCCGGGTGGTAGATGAAAAAACTTTTGACGATGCTTTTACCGGAGTGGTTATGACATTTCGACCCGGTCCGGATTTTCAACCCGGGGGTGAAAAACCCAGATTCTTCCCTATCCTTTTAAAATGGTTAAAGGGGTATCAAAGCAACCTGTTGTTCCTTTTCCTGGTTGGACTTGTCCTGATTATCCCCGGCCTGGCAATTCCAATCTTTTCCAAAATATTTGTCGATCAAATCCTGATAAAGAACACGGAATCATGGATTATGCCGCTATTGGTGGGGTTAACACTAACAGCAGTGCTTCGGGCCCTGTTAGCATGGATGCAGCAGCACAGCCTGATCCGGTTTGAGATGAGTATCTCCCTGAAGAATGCATCGAAATTCATGTGGCATGTACTTCACCTCCCCATGTCGTTTCATACACAACGACCGGCAGGCGATATTACCATGCGCGTGAGTATAAACGACCAGGTTGCTGCTTTGCTCACCGGCCAGTTGGGGAATACTATGCTGAATATCCTGGTGATCGTTTTCTACGCAGCACTGATGTTCTATTTCAGCATTACGCTTGCTTTGGTTGCGATTGCCATATCGCTGGTAAATATCCTGGCTCTCCGATTCATCTCGCGAAAGCGTGTCGATTCAAACCAGAAGCTCATGCAGGATAATGGCAAATTGTTCGGCCTTTCATCCGCTGGCTTGCAAATGATTGAATCGTTAAAATCAACAGCATCGGAATCAGATTTTTTTTCCAAGTGGGCCGGTTACCAGGCTAAATTGCTGAACATCCAGCAGAAACTGGGTATTCTTACCCAGTCATTGCAGGTCATCCCCGTGTTTCTTACCATGTTGAGTACCCTGATTATCCTTTTTCTGGGATCGGGATATATAATGGACGGAATAATGACCGTGGGCACTTTTGTTGCATTCCAGTCGGTGATGGCAAGTTTCAATCAACCAATTGTTTCACTTGTAAACCTGGGAAGTTCGCTGCAGGACGTCCAGGGTGGACTCAAAAGGATAGAAGATATCTACAATTACCCTGCCACCACTCCGGATATAACTTCCGGGGAACCGGTCAAGGTGAATAAAATGGTGAAGCTAAAGGGATATATTGAACTGAAGAATGTCACTTTTGGTTACAGTCCGCTGGAAGCTCCGCTGATCATAAATTTTTCGCTTAACCTGAAACCGGGATCCCGGGTAGCCATTGTTGGAAGAACGGGATGCGGAAAATCAACCCTGGCAAACCTGGTCAGCGGCCTCTACGATCCGTGGGAAGGTGAAATCCTGCTCGACGGCAAACGCCGGGATGAAATACCCAATGCTACACTACATAACTCCATATCCATGGTTGATCAAAATCTTTTCCTTTTTGAAGGCAATGTCAAGGACAATATCTGCTTTTGGGATCAGACCATTGCAAACAAGGATATCATACAGGCTGCCAAGGAAGCATGTATCCATGAAGATATAGCAGCACGCCCGGGGGCTTATGAAAGCCATGTGGAGGAAAACGGGAAAAATTTCAGCGGGGGGCAGCGCCAACGAATTGAGATTGCTAGGGCTTTTGCAGCCAAACCTTCCATCCTTATCCTCGATGAAGCCACCAGTGCGCTTGATGCAATGACGGAACAAATGATAGATATAAACATCCGGAAAATGGGCTGTACATGCCTTATTATTGCTCACAGGCTAAGTACCATCCGCGATTGCGATGAAATCATTGTTATGAACCAGGGACGTATTGTTCAAAGAGGAACACACCAGGAATTAATGAGTATGACCGGGTTGTATAAAGAACTTATAAAAGACAAATAAATGAACCACAACCACTTTGCTGAAGCAATGCGTAAACTGTGCGACCCTGGAAAATCCGGGGCAAATCAGTATTTCGTAATGGCTCAGCCCGAAAGTGTATGGTTTGTTTGCAGTGGCCGTGTTGATGTTTTTTCAGTTCAGCTTAAAAACAGCCAGCCTGCTGGTTCCAGGTTCTTTTTATTCACAGCCGGGCAGGGAGAACTTCTTTTTGGAATGAGCAGCATTCAATTTGGGAATGAGCAAGCTCTGCTTGCCGTTCCATCTGTTGACGCTGAAATAATCATTACCAACATCAGCGATATTAAAGACTTGATGAAACAACCGGCGTATTTCGATACTTTGGTATGGCTGTTTGATACCTGGATTGATCAC
>CAISRK010000455.1 GCA_903887815.1 uncultured Bacteroidales bacterium
AAATTGGTAGGATGCAAAAATCCACCAGGCATTGGATTTAATTCTTTTTGTACATGATTAACAAAACCATGACTTCCACGAATAATCGTTGGTCCTGATAATTTTATGCCTGTTAAATCTACAGGTTTTGGAATTAATGAATTATCCGGGTATTTATAGAAGCCGGTAATGAAATAATATTTATAAAAATAAATACTGTTGCCTCAAATTAACGAAATAGATTTTGACCCGTCAGGATGCACTTTTGCGGATTTTGCATTAACTTTGACAAAAGCACTTTTGGGTTCACTCTTTTTTTTGCAGGGTATGAAAAAATCCGGTTTCATTTTATTGATGCTGTCAGTCATACCCTGGATCGGTCTTTCAGGGCAAAACAGCAATATTACCACAGGCGGGTTAAATAATTCGCAAAATGTGTCATTGAAAAATGATACTGTCCTGAATTTTGTCCTGGATCAGGATTATCAGCTCATGCCTCCCGGTAACCCTATAGAATACAGTATCAGCAGTTATAAAAACATCGACTTCCTGAAAATAGATCCGTTTAAACTGGAGTCGCCTGGAATGCACTCTGAAATATATGTATCGAATACTCACCATGGCGTAATTATTATATCTTCGGCTGAGCCGAATAATAAGCTGAGCGATTATAATAAGCTACTCCAGGTTAATCCTGGTTTTTACGAAACATATACCCGGCGCGATACGCTAGTGGTATCACCAGATAAATATAACAAGCCGGTTTTCGATTTTACCAGGGCATCGGCTCTGCGACAGGATTACAAAAATGCATATAATTATTCCGTTGATCCGCGAACCGGGATAAGCTGGAGCAAAACCAATCAGAAAGATGTTTTTAAAACAGACTGGGGCCTGGGCAGGGAGCTTTATGATCTTATTATCGTTATGCCAAAAATACTGGCAAAATAGGTTGGCAGGCCGATTACTTTAACGATCTTAACACCTTTTCTACTTTCTCCATCATTTCATCGGTTATATCCAGGTGGGTAACAAAACGGACCTCCTGCGGGGCAAGCGCAAGTGCAAAAATATTGTTTTCGCGGAGTGTTTTCAGAAAACGTTCGGTAGTCATTTCAGGCTTCAGGCTGAAAAAAACCAGGTTCGTCTGCACGGGTACAACTCCCTGTATGTAAGGAAGCGAATTCAGTATATCCTGGAGCTGTTTTGCGCGGCGGTGGTCTTCGCGGAGCCGTTCCACGTGATTATCGAGCGCGTAGATACATGCGGCCGCCAGGTAACCGGCCTGGCGCATTCCGCCCCCGAAAACTTTGCGTATGCGGCGGGCTTTCCAGATAAATTCCCTGCTCCCGATCAGCACTGAGCCTACCGGTGCCCCGAGTCCTTTTGAAATACATATTGAAATACTGTCGAAAAGCTGCCCGTAATCACCCGGAGTTTCATCCGTTTCAACCAATGCGTTGAAGAGCCTTGCGCCATCGAGATGAAATTTCAATCCCTTGTCCCTGCATACTTTCCCAATTGTTTGCAACTCGTTGAAATCGTACAGGGATCCTCCACCTTTATTCATTGTGTTTTCGACCGAAACAAGTCTTGTAAGCGGCCGGTGCGGGTCGTTGGGAGGATTGATATGTGCTGCAACATCGGTTGCTGTTATCCTTCCCCGGTCGCCTTCGAGCAGGCAAACCGAAGCACCGGAGTTCATAGCTATCCCGCCGCCTTCGTAATAATAAACGTGTGAGAGTTTGTGACAAATCACCTCATCGCCAGGCTGGGTATGTGCCTTAATGGCAACCTGGTTTGCCATCGTTCCCGAAGCACAGAAAAGTGCCGATTCCATACCAAACATGCTGGCGACTTTTTGTTCAAGCGCATTTACTGTCGGGTCATCACCAAAAACATCATCGCCTACCTCGGCGGCAAACATGGCTTTCAGCATTTCAGGCGTCGGGCGGGTTACGGTATCGCTACGAAAGTCTATCATTTTATTTAAGGGGTTGGGGGTTAGGGGTTTGGGGTTCAAAGTTCAATAGGATTGTTCCTGGAATTTGGTCCTGATATCTCGGGATTGGAATTTAGATTTTGAGATTTGGTTCTACTGCAGATCAGAATTCGTAATCAATACTTGCTTTTGCGACCGAATAATCCTTGTTAAATCTAACGAAATCCTGGTGATCAGGATGAATCGTGTAGGCGTCGAGATCGGCCAGGTTGTCGAAATCCATTTCCAACACAATGTCGAACGACCATTCCAGTTTACGTACATCAATTCCGGCTTTGTATTTCCTGATAAGATCAATTTTTAATGGCAATTCATCAAGTCTTGCCACCAATACTTTTACTGCTGCCTCCTTTTGGGATTCATCAGCAAATTCTTTCAGTTTAAACAGTACGATATGCCTTATCATTTGCAGGGGTTAGGGGTTAGGGGTTGGGAATTTTGGATGTCGGATGTCGGATGTATGATCCCGATAGCTTTCGGGACGGATGTTGGATGTAGTCTTGGGTCCCGGGAATAGGACTTCTAAATAAATGCTTGTTTAATTTGTTCCAGGGCTTTAACCAGTGTAGCTTTCTGGCATCCGATGTTCATTCGCATAAACCCTTCGCCGCCAGGTCCGAACATAACACCGGGGTTTAGGCCAACCCTGGCCTTTTTAAGGAAAAAATCGTTGAGATCAGAGTCGGTAAGCCCCATTTCGCGGCAATCGAGCCAAACCAGGAAAGTCGATTCAGGTTGAATTACCTTAATTCCCGGCAGGTATTCGGATGCGAATTCACTCAGGAATTGAACATTTTCGGCCAGGTAGCTCATCAGTTCATCAACATATTTATCCCCGTGCAGATATGCTTCTTCCGAAGCAACATTTCCGAAAATATTTCCGCCTCCTATATGCAGGTGGTTGAGGGTGTCGTTAAACTTCCTGCGCAGGTTCTCGTTTTCGATAATTACCGATGCGGTAGAAAGCCCTGAAAGGTTGAATGTCTTACTGGGCGCAACCGTAGTTATAGTCAGCATACTTATTTCCTGCGAAAGACTTGCAAACGGAATATGTTTGAACGGGTGTAAAATCAGGTCGCAATGTATTTCGTCCGACACCATAAGAACATTGTATTTCAGACAGATTTCGGCCATACGGGTCAGTTCTTCCCTGGTCCATACGCTGCCACCGGGGTTGTGCGGATTCGAGATAATAAGCATACGGGCGCCGTCGCGCGCAAGCATTTCGAGGTTTTCGAAATCGATACAAAGCCGGCCATTATTAAGGAGTAATTTGTTAAATACCAGAGTTCGGTTATGATCGGTAACAGCAGTAAAAAACGGGAAATATACAGGGGGCTGAGTGATGATTTTATCGCCGGGTTCTGTAAATGACTGGACTGCAATATTTACAGCCGGAACCACACCCGGGCAAAATGAAATCCATTCGCGCTGAACCTGCCATTGATGGCGTCGTTCGAGCCATCCCATAAGCGAAGTGAAATAGCTTTCTTCGCGCACAGGATAGCCAAAAATACCGTGTTTTGCTTTTTGGATTACTGCATCGGTAATATATTCAGGAGTAAGGAAGTCCATGTCGGCAACCCACAAAGGCAGGACATCGGCGGCACCAAGGAATTTCTCAATTCCATCCCATTTTATACATGCACTGCCTCTGCGTTCGGTTATTTTGTCAAAATCAAATTTCATATCAGGTATACTCAGTAAAAGAACGCCAAAGGTATTATTTTTTCAGGAGAGGATTGAAAAAGTCCCGCTCGCGGTTGAAATTGATCGCAACATTCCACTTTCTTATGAAATTCATACTTTAGCCGGCTTTGTTTCATGGCGAACATTTGCCGTTCAGGCAATAAATCTCTATTTTTGTTTTCTATAATGCTCTTTCATGATAAATACTCCATTAAACCAGGTTACGCGTAAGTATTACTTCGACGATACTCCTTTTATCAAGCTTATGCGTAAGCGGATCCATAAAGTCTTGCTTATTGCCAGCAATTACGATGCATTTATACTTGAAAGCGATGGCCGGATCGATGAACAGATTTTTAATGAATACACTTCCCTCAACCTAAGCAATCCTCCTGAATTTATACAGGTTCCATCCGAAGCTCTGGCACTCGAAGTGCTCGATTCCGACAAGATCGACCTGGTTATCTGTATGCTTACACTGGAGGATATCGACTCATTCGAGTTAGCCAAGCATGTAAAACGCAATTTCCCTTCAATCCCGATTGTTGTGCTTACTCCGTTCTCGCGCGAAGTTTCACTGCGACTGTCGAATGAGGACCTTAGCATTATCGATTATATTTTCAGCTGGCTGGGCAATCCCGATTTACTGGTGGGTATCATTAAATTGCTTGAGGATAAAATGAATGTGGAGTACGATGCACTCGAAGTTGGTGTTCAGGTGGTTCTGCTGGTTGAAGACTCTATCCGCTTTTATTCAAGTTACTTGCCCAATATTTATAAGATTATCTTCCAGCAGACCAACTCTTTCATGACCGAAGGACTCAACGAGCACCAGCGGATGATGCGCAAACGAGGCAGGCCCAAACTTGTCATGGCTACCACTTATGAGGAAGCCGTAAAGCTTTTCGATAAATATGAGAAGAATCTTTTAGGGATAATTTCGGATATAAGCTATAAACGTGCCGGTCACGAGGATCCTGAAGCAGGTTTCAGATTGCTTCATTATGTGCGGTCGAAAAATGATTTTCTGCCCTTCGTCCTTCAGTCGTCAGATGTCAAATATGCGAAAGCCGCACATGACCTGGGGGTTGGTTTTATTGATAAGTATTCGAAAACCATGGCTATTGAATTGCGAGATTTCATGATGGAGTATTTTGCTTTCGGCGATTTCGTTTTTATCGATCCCGAAACCAACCGGGAACTTATGCGTGCTCCCGACCTGAAAGCTTTGCAAAAACGCATCTTCCAGATTCCCGACTCTTCGCTCGAATACCATATATACAGGAATCATTTATCGCGCTGGTTGTTTGCACGTGCACTCTTCCCCCTGGCTGAATTTTTCAGGGATGTTCGCCCAGGCGATTTCACCGAACTGGATGATATCCGCAGGTTTATTTTTGAATCCATTGCAGGTTACCGCCTCAATAAAGCCAGGGGAATTATCGCCCAGTTCGACCGTGAAACTTTTGATGAATATATCAGTTTTACCCGCATCGGTGAAGGCTCTATTGGCGGGAAAGCGCGCGGACTGGCTTTCCTCGATTCGATTGTTAACCGCAACAGGCTTTTCGACAGGTTTACGGATGTAACCATTAATATTCCGCAGACGGTTGTTCTCTGCACCGATATTTTCGATGAATTTATGGAAGATAACGATCTTTATAAGGTCGGTCTTTCGGATATGAGCGACTCGGAAATCCTTATCAACTTTGTTAATGCACGCTTGCCGCTTCGTTTGCATGATGACCTCCTGAAATTTATCCATTTGGGTAAAAAGCCGATTGCAGTCCGTTCTTCCAGCCTGCTCGAAGATTCACATTATCAGCCCTTTGCCGGTGTATATTCAACCTATATGGTGCCGGTGATGGTTGAGGACGACCGTTTTACCCTTGAACTGGTCAGCAATGCCATTAAAAGTGTATATGCATCGGTGTTTTTTCACGACAGCAAAGCATACATGGCCGCAACCAGCAATGTGATCGATCAGGAGAAAATGGCCGTCGTTCTGCAGCATGTTGCCGGAACCCAGTTTGGTGACCGTTTTTACCCTTCATTCTCAGGGGTGGCACGATCCATAAATTTCTATCCGCTGGCTCCTGAAAAGGCCGAGGATGGCATTGCCAGCATAGCAATGGGATTAGGTAAATACATTGTCGACGGTGGAGTTTCTATTCGCTTTTCGCCAAAGTACCCGCAGAAAATCATGCAGCTTTCTTCGGCCGAAATGGCCTTGCGCGAAACCCAAAAATACTTTTGTGCGCTTGATATGGACCCCTATAGTTTCAGGCCATCGGTTGACGACAGTGTGAATATAAAAAAGCATAAAATTGAAGTTGCTTCTGAAGATTCATCCTTCCGCGACATGGTGTCGACCTTCGATTATGAGAACAACATGATACGCGAAGGAATTCTCTACGATGGAAAGCGGATTGTGACCTTTGCCAATATTCTGAACCATAACAAGTTCCCTTTATCCGAAATTTTATCTCTCTGCCTCGAGATGGGGGCAAGGGAAATAGGAAAACCTATTGAGATAGAGTTTGCCGTTGAATTAAACAGGGCTAAAGGACAGCCTGCAATCTTCAACCTTTTGCAGATCAGGCCGATTGTGGAAAGCAAAGAAAGAGTTGATGTTAAAATAGAGGATATTAAATACAACGAAACCATTCTGTATTCGCACGCCGCCCTTGGAAATGGCACTGTGAACGATCTGCATGATATAGTCTACGTTAAGACAGCATCATTCGATCCTTCGCGCAATCCCGAAACGGTTTTGCGGATTGCAGCTATAAACGACAAATTTATTGCCACCCATAAACAATATATCCTTGTTGGTCCCGGCCGCTGGGGCTCGAGCGACCCATGGCTCGGAATCCCGGTAAAATGGCCGCAGATTGCAGGAGCCAGGCTGATCGTAGAGTCAGGATTGGAAAATTACCGTATAGACCCAAGCCAGGGAACACATTTTTTTCAGAACCTGACTTCCTTCCGCGTAGGTTATTTTACGATACATCCTTATATTAAAGATGGCTTTTTCGATGTGGATTTCCTCGACAGCCAGCCGGCCGTTTATGAGGATGATCTTATCCGCCATGTGCGTTTTAAGGAACGCCTGACAATGATTATCAACGGTCGCACCAATTCGGGTGTTCTGATGCGTCCCCGGGCTGCTGAAACGGAAATGGAATAGGAAGTTTTAGCCTTTCGCGAAATTCCGTTCGATAAACCCTGAACGGGGAATTCGGATTTATTTGCTTGTTGTATAATTGGCAGCTTTCCCGATGTGCGATTTTATATTTTAAACCGTTAGTGTTTCGATCACTTCGCCTGCAAGGGTATAATACCTTTTCATAGCGCTAACTGTCAGGCAGGAATGTACGGGAAGTACAGCCACTTTATCACCCGGTTTCAGGTTACAGCCTGCCTGGGTTAAAGAAACCACACCATGTTCCTGCGATAGCGCTTTCACCTTTCCAAGGAGTGTGCCTGTGTCCCATCCGGATTCATCCCAGGGCACAACCAGCCCGAAAACAGGATCGGGATCGGGCAGGAGCAGGGTCTGCTCTTTCGACAAATGCACAGCCCCGCCATAAATAACCGCTTCCCGGCGGTTAAGATGCATGGCCACTACAGGGCAAACCAAAGCAACGGCTATATCGCTGAGGGCGCATGATCCGAGCCCGAACTGCATAATATCGAAAAAGACAAAATTGCCGGGGCGTATTTCGTCCATTCCTTCTGAAACCGGCAACTGGCTGCAGGAGGGTGTATCGCCGACCGAAAGAAGTATATCAGGATATTGATAAATAAAATGCTTTTTTAAATGCAGAAGTTTATCGGCGGTGAACGACTGAATCCGGCTGATTTCTTCACGGCTTCCGGCATGATAGGTATTCCCGCTGTGTACCAGGAATCCTTTGAATTTCAGTAAGGGCCCCGCCGCACTTTTCAACACTTCTTCAATCAGGCGTATTTTCGAAAATTCAATCCCGGTGCGGTGATAGCCGGTATCGATTTTTATAAAAAAGCCACATTCAGAAGTTAAATTTGAAGCTATAAACCGGGCAGTTTCTGCCGATTCGATCAGCAGGTTAAGATGAACAGAGGCTGCCAGGTTGTTAATCCAGTTGATTTCAAGCAGGTTAACCGGGAAAGCGATGGTTATATCATTCCATCCATGCTGTGCAAAATACCGGGCCATTGTGACCGAGGCAACAGTTATGCTACTCACGCCTTCGTTGCGGAACCATTCGCCGATTTCCGCCGACTGGTGTGTTTTAAAATGAGGGCGGAACAGGACTCCTGCCTCGCGCGCTTTCCGGGCCAACTGCCTGATATTTCCACGGCAGATATCGCTGTTGAGAACTAGTGTTGGCTTCGTAATACTAAGCATAATGCAATTACGTTATAGCTGCAAATTTGATACATTTACACAAATAAATTACAACCCATGAAGAATTTAAGCTTTTTGCTGATAGTGCTGGTTATCAGCTGTTCTACGTTCTCTTGTAAAAGCAGGGATGATTCGGGTAAGAATATAGTAACAAAGCGAATTCAGTATGATGTAATGCTTCGTAGTCCCGAAGCTGATATGGACTGGTGGGTTCAGAATATCGAAGGCAGTAACCGCGAAAAACTGGTTAAGGACATCATCGCAAAAGCTGCAAATGGCGAGGTTAAAGCCTACGATTTCCTCACCTATAAACCCTTTACAACCGGAGAAATCAAACAGATGATGAAACGGGTTGATACAATCAGTGTTGAGAGCCCCCAACCACCCTACGGACTTGTTGATACTGTTCTCGTTACTGAGATCAGGCTGAATGACATTACCAAACTTCGTTTCCTTGAGGAATGGATCATGAATGATAAAACACTCGCTTTCAGCAAAAAGGTGCTTGGAATTTGTCCTTTGGTTGAGAAACTCACTGACTCAGGCGAAATCAGGGGATACAAACCACTTTTCTGGGTGTTTTTCGACGACAGATACCCGGCTGAGTTTGAGCTGAAGTAGAATTTGCGATTTACGAATGACAATTTACGAATGAAAGTTTCTGGTATCTGGTTCCTGGTTGCTGGTGACTGGTTCCGGGAATCCAATGCCTTACGAATTATTTTCCTGAAACTAAATGTTTTTTATCCTAATCCCCAACTCATAACTCATAATTCATAACTCCTAACTCCTAACTCCTAACCCCTAACCCCCAACCCCTGAATATGCCCTACCAATACCACGAATTTACTAACGGAATGCGCCTTGTCCACAGGCAGCAGCGTGGAGGCGTAGCCCACATTGGTATGGTTGTGAATGCCGGTTCGCGCGACGAAAATGCCGATCAGCAAGGGCTGGCTCATTTTATTGAGCACCTTATCTTCAAAGGGACAAAAAAACGCAGTAATTTCCAGGTGCTAAGCCGGCTCGAAAATGTCGGGGCCGATATGAATGCCTTCACTACAAAGGAGGACACCAGTGTATATGCGTCCATTCAAACCCGGTATTACAGGCGGGCAGCCGAATTGCTGGCCGATATTGTGTTTAATTCCGTTTTTCCTCCCGGTGAAATCGAAAAGGAGAAGGCCGTAATTCTCGATGAGATCAATTCGTACAAGGATAACCCTGCCGAATGGATACATGATGAGTTTGATGAACTGGTTTTTAAGGATCATCCCCTTGGACGCAACATTCTCGGGACGAAAGAAAAGCTGAAACGTTATAACCGTGAAACAATTATGGCGTTTCATGAGGTACATTATATTCCTTCGCGGACAGTATTAACTTCTATTGCAGATATCCCGTTTAAAAAAGCAATTGAAATTGCAAGACATTGTTTTTCAGGCTTCAGCACAAATGATTCGAAACTTACAAGGGTTCCTTTCTCAGCTTATCTTTCTCAGTCTGAAACACGCAATTTCTCAAGGCACCAGGCACACGCCGTTATAGGGAATATTGCATGCCATGCACATGACGAACGCCGTATTGCAATGGCGCTCCTGAACAACATTCTGGGCGGGCCGGCTATGAACTCCCGCCTCAATATGGCTTTACGCGAAAAAAATGGCATTGCCTATAACCTCGAATCGAATTACCAGCCCTTTTCAGATACCGGTCTGTTCAGCATCTATTGCGGAACGGATGATGAACTGATGCCGAAAGCAATTGAGCTGATTCATAAAGAATTGCGCAGGTTCCGTGAGGTTGCACTTTCGCCTGTCGGCATTCATACAGCAAGAACTCAACTCAAAGGCCAGCTTGCGATCTCCCTCGAATCGCACCAGAATGAAATGCTTGCCATGGGGAAAAATATGCTTACTTATGGTAAGGTAGACCCTGTGGGTGAAATCAATAGTAAAATCGACCTGGTTACTTCCGCACATTTACAGGACCTGGCAAACGAGGTATTCGACACATCGCGCCTGAGTACTTTGATTTTTAACAAAAAGAAAACCAACCACATATGACCGATACTGATGAAGGGTTGCTTAAACCAGGAATAGAAAAATATGCTGGTTCACATACTTCGCCCGAGATGCCGGTGCTTGCAAAACTGTCGCGTGCCACACACCTTCGTTCGCACCAGCCTCAAATGCTCTCAGGGCACCTGCAGGGAGTTTTTCTCCAGATGATCAGCCATATGATTCAACCGGGGGCAATCCTTGAAATAGGTACATTTACAGGCTATTCAGCAATCTGCCTTGCACAGGGACTCAAACCGGGAGGGAAACTGTTTACTATAGATTGCAATCCTGAAATGGAAGATTTTGCTGCGCCATATTTTGAAGAAGCGGGGTTGGCTGATAAAATCAGCATGCTGATAGGTGATGCAGGCGGAATAATCGAAAATCTGGAAGGTCCTTTTGATATTGTGTTCATTGATGCCGATAAGGAAAATTATCTTAAGTATTTCGAACTTGTAATGCCAAAAGTTGCTCCCGGAGGCTACATACTGGTTGATAATACACTCTGGTATGGAAAGGTATTGGAACCGGATGCCGGATCGGACCGCGAAACAGCCGGTATTGTAAACTTTAACAGGTTTGTTCAATCACTTCCCGGAGTTGAAAACATCCTGCTTCCGCTTAGGGATGGAATAATGATTATACGAAAAAAGCCTGAATTTAGTTAAATCCAGGCTTTCATGTTGCCCGACTTTAGCAGGCAAAAGATTTTTTTATTTGACTTTAGCTATAGTCTCTTCTTTATCGATATCAAAAAGAAGGTCAATAGTAAGTTTTTTCTTGAGGTTTATTGTTCCCTCGTAAAGCGCGTCGAGCGAATATTCATTTTCAATTGTGTGTTCTTCCCATGTGCCTTCATAATATGCCATGTTTATAATCCGGACGTCGTGCTGTCCTCTTGAAACACTTACTGTGCATGAATTGGGTTTTGATTGAAGTTGGGAAGAAGTTGACCCAGCAAGCATTCCGTCAATATAAATATCGGTTTTATTCATGTGGTCATACCCATCAATTATACCTGTGTACTTTGTTTTCACAGTAATAGTTCCTTGTTTCTGAGCAATTGCACTGAAAGTTAGCGTGCTGATAAACAGCGAGATAAATAAGATTGTTTTTTTCATAACTGGACGGTTCTGGTTTTGTTTATATGAGTTGAATAATTAACACAAATACCCTTGTATTGTTTAGAAGCCTGTAAGAAAATTGATTTTTTAGCCTATCCGATGCTCAAGACGTGTTGTTGAAGTAAATATGATTTTAATAGTACATATGAAAATCAAATCTGATAAATATACGGGGCGTTTTTCATATTCAGATTTCAATCCGGATTTCAGCTTCCGTAATTTTAACTGCCGGCGCTGATAGTGAAATTGAGGTCGTACGGGTCTGGTTTTACATCCGGGTTTGTTACACCAATCCAGACTCATCTTACAATTAATTTTACCGGGAATTATTACCTTAACATTCGTAGTATGCAGTCTTAAGGCAGAAATACCGGTAGTTTTGTCTATTAAAACAAAAAAGACTTAATTTTACTATGCTCATAATGTAAAGT